>CAYXXM010000007.1:0-21080 GCA_964469085.1 uncultured Haloferacaceae archaeon | reverse complement strand
CCACGCCGAAACGGCGTCGAAATCGTAGGTGACACAGACTGTCGAGTCCATGCCTCCCCCTGCGGAAGCCGTGCTTATAGAACGCACGAGGCGGACCCCGGCGGCGTCGGCGGTGGGCGGCCATCGATGGGTATCATCCCCGCCACGTATGCTACTTCCACCCGAACAGTTATTACGCCTCGAACGCCGCTTCCACACGTTATGCCACGAGAGAACGATTCGAAGGAATCAGCGCCGTCACGACGCCGATTCCTTCAAACAGTCGGCGCCGGGACGACGGTCGCAATCGCTGGCTGCACCGGAATCCAGTCCGGTGGGGAGACGCAGGCCGATGCGACGTTCACCGCGGCCAAGAACCAGGAGCTGACGCATCTCGATCCGCAGGCCATCAACGACGGGACGATGGTCCAACTCGACCTGGTCTACGACCAGCTACTGGACTACAAACACGAGGACCCGACCGAGGTCGTACCGGCGCTCGCGACCGGGTACGAGTCAGTCAACGGCGGAGAGCAGTGGGTGCTGACGCTCCGCGAAGGGGTCGAGTTCAGCGACGGCACGCAGTTCGACGCCTACGCCGCCAAGCGCTCGCTGGAGCGGGCGAAATCACTCCAGGCCGGACAGTCCAAACCCTACGCGTGGATCGAGTCCGTCGAGGAGACCGGCGACTACGAGATCACCATCAACTGCGACGGGGCGTTCGGTCCGGCGCCTGCCGCGCTGACGTTCGTCACGGCGAGCGTGATGAACCCGAACGTCATCGACGAGCACTGGGACGAGGAAAACCACGGCCACGAGTACTTCAAGACGAACGTTCACGGAACCGGCGCGTTCGCGCTCGACAGCTGGGACAAGGGCAACGAGTTCGTCGCCACCCGAAAATCCGACGGCTGGCGCGTGAACGCCGAGGACCTGCCGGCGAATCTGGGCATCCCGGAGAACGCGAACGTCGGGGAGTACCGCAACGAGATCATCCGGGAACAGCTGACCCAGAAACAGCGCCTCTCCCAGGGCGACATCGACCTGCCCCGTGACCTGACGTGGACGAACATCGAGCAGGTCGTCGAGGAGGAGGGCGTCGACCTCTACGACGGGCCACCGGACCTCTACAACAAGTACGTCTTCATGATGTGCCAGCGCGAGCCGACCAGCGACGTGAACTTCCGGAAGGCGATGGCCTACGCCGCCGACTACGAGAGCATCGCGAAGGAGCTGGTCAACACCGGCATCCCGTGGGGGACCCCCTGGGCCGAGGGGATCTGGCCCCGCGTCACCGACGGGCAGTACAGCCGCGACCTGGAGAAGGCCGAGGAGTTCCTCGCGAAAACCGACTACGACGGGCAAGAGCTGAAGTTCCGCTCCATCAAGGGCGCGGAGAACGACAAGGTCGGCGAGGCACTGGTCGCCAACTTCGAGGAGATTGGCGTCACCGTCGACCACGAGGACATCCCGTGGTCCAATCTCTACGAACAGCTCGTCGACGCCGAATCCATGCCGGACCTGCTGATGTACAACGGCTGGCCGGACTACGCCGACCCGAACGGGCCAGCGATCCGGTACTGGGGCGATTACTGGCCACCGGACGGCTGGAACACGGCGTACTACCAGAACGACGAGTACGACGAGATGTTCGAGGAAGCCCGCAGCAGCGGCGACAGGCAGCGCCGGGAGGAGCTGTACACCAAGATGCAGGAGATACTCATCGACGAGGTCCCCATCATCTGGCTGTTCCAGAACAAGTACGTCCGTGCGTACGATTCCGACGTCAAGGACCTCCGCTACACGCCGGGTGAGTTCAACTACATTCCCGCCCATCAGCTCAACAAGGAGAACTGACGGGCTCGATGGAGTTCAGAACCTATCTCGTCAGGCGGCTGACGGCCATGGCGGTGACGTTCTGGGGGATCCTCACGCTCGTCTTTCTCCTCTCGCGAGTGGTGCCGGGGAACCCGGCGGCAGTCATCGCCGGCGCGAAAGCGACAGAGGAGCAGGTCCAGCGGATCCGCGAGTCCTACGGGCTGAACGACCCGCTCCACGAGCAGTATATCGACTTCCTCTATCAACTCGTGGTCAATCAGCGCATCGGCCAGTCGGTCGCGACACAGCGCCCCGTTTCGGTCGAACTCGCCCAGCGGTTCCCGGCGACGTTCGAACTGACGACGACGGCGGTGCTCATCGCCGTCGCCATCGGGATTCCACTGGGCATCGCCTCGGCGGTCTACAAGGACGAAGCCGTCGACCACGGCTCCCGGTTCCTCGCCATCAGCGGCGTCTCGGTGCCGCAGTTCTGGATGGCGATTCTCGCCCAACTGCTGTTCTACAACTATCTGGGGTGGCTTCCCTCCGGCGGGCGCTACCCTGATGGCCTCGCGAAACCCGTCGAGACCACCGGGCTCTATCTGGTCGACACGCTGCTGTCGGCGTATCCAGCCGGCTTCCTCGGCGCCGTCGAGCATCTCCTGCTTCCGGCCATCGTGCTCTCGCTGGGGACGCTCGCACAGACGACCCGCATCATGCGGTCGTCGATGATCGAGACGCTGAACAGCGACTACATCGAGTGGTCCCGCGCCCACGGCTTCCGGGCCCGGATCGTGCTCTTGCGCCACGCGCTTCGCAACGCCGTCATGCCGACCATCACCGCTGTCGGCCTCTCCTACGGCCTCCTGCTGGGCGGGTCGGTGGTCATCGAAATCGTGTTCAACATTCGGGGACTGGGGCTGTTCCTCTACAATGCGGTCATCTCCTCGGACTTCAACGGCATCCTCGGCGTCACCGTCGTGTTCGCGCTGGGCTATCTCATCGTGAACTTCATCGTCGACGTCACCCACACCTACGTCGACCCCGAAATCGAGGTGGGCGGCTGATGGCCGCGGAGTCCGAATCCTTCCTCGACCGGCACCGCGGCGTCGTCGAGGCAGTCTCGCAGGCGGTGTACATCCTCGGGAAGAACCGGTTGACCATCATCGGCATCGGGATGGTGCTGTTCATCGGGCTGCTGGGACTGCTCGCGCCGATTATCGCCCCGTATCCGGAGCATACCCAGTCCGTGACCAACTTCGAGCAGTCGCTGCAGCCACCCTCCTCGGAGCATCTGTTCGGAACTGACCGCCTCGGACGGGATATCTTCTCCCGCGTGCTGTTCGGGGCGCGCATCTCGATGAAGATCGCCGTCTCGGTCGTCGGCGCGGCGCTGGCCATCGGCATCCCGCTGGGCCTGGCCGCGGGCTACATCGGCGGGCGGGTGGAGATGTTGGTGATGCGCGTGACGGACGTGTTCGTCTCGGTTCCCAGGCTGATTCTCCCGGTGGCCGTCGCCGGGGCGCTCGGACCGAGCCTGCGGAACGTGATGCTCGCGCTGGTGGTCACGTGGTGGCCGTGGTACGTGAGACTCCTGCGCTCGGAGGTGAAGGAGGCCAAATCCGCGGAGTACGTTGAGGCCGTCGAGGGCCTCGGCGCGGGCAAACTCCGCGTGATGTTCGTTCACCTGCTGCCGAACAGCCTCACCAGCCTCCTGGTCCAGGCGACGATGGACATGGGCTGGGTGATACTGGTGGCCGCCTCGCTCTCGTTCATCGGTATTGGGGCGTCGCCGCCGACGCCGGAGTGGGGGCTGATGGTCGCCCGTGGCCGCGAGTTCATGCCCACCTACTGGTGGTACTCGGTGTTCCCGGGGCTGTTCATCTTCATCAACGTAATGGGATTCAACCTCATCGGCGACGGCCTGCGGGATATCCTGGACCCCCGGAGCCGGATGGAGTGACAGGTGTCGAACCGGCTGTACTGGGTCGCTCCTCGGTGCCGTCGGTTCGTCCGGGCGCCAACTTTAATGTGGCTCCTCACCCTGAAATGACGTAATGTATCGCGGGGAGCGGCTCGTTTTACGATTCGGGCTCCGCCGGATTATCGCCACGCTCGGAGGGTTACAACTCGTGTCAGGGGGTGTCGTCGCAGTATCTGTCCTGATGAAAAATGCGATGCTCGTCGAAGTTGTCGGTCGGTTTGTCCTGTTGGGCTTCCTGGGAGCGGTGCTCCTGTACGGGAGCTATCGGGTGCCCGATATGGACTTCCACCCCGCCGTGCATCCCCGAATCGTGGCGTGGACCGTCGGTGGACTGAGTGCCATGGTCGCCATGGTCGTGTCGATAGCGCTCATCTCTCCGAACGGCCTGGACAGTCCACTGTTCTCGTTCTCGCTCACGATGGGCATCGGGAGCGTGGCTGGCTTCGGAGCGGGCATCTACGAGGGGAAAGCCCGAACGCGAGAGCGCGAACTCGAGGAGACGGTTGCACAGCTCCAGACGTCGAACGAGCGCCTCGAACAGTTCGCCTACGCCGCCTCCCACGACCTGCAGGAGCCGCTGCGGATGGTGTCGAGCTATCTCCAGTTGCTGGAGAACCGGTACGCCGACGAACTCGACGAGGACGCTGAGGAGTATATCGAGTTCGCAGTCGAGGGCGCCGACCGGATGCGGCGGATGGTCGACAGCCTGCTCGAGTACTCGCGGGTCACCCGTGGGGACCCGCTGGAACCGACCGATTCCGGTGCCGTGTTCGACGGGGTGCTCGACGACCTCCAGCTACGAATCGAGGAGGTTGACGCCACGATTACGACCGACGACCTGCCGACTGTAACCGCAGACCCCGACCAGCTCTCGCAGGTGTTCCGGAACCTCATCTCGAACGCCATCATCTATTCCGGCGACGCGGCGCCGCAGGTGCACGTCGGCGCCGAACCCGTGGACGGAAAGTGGGAGTTTTCGGTCGCGGATGAAGGGATCGGCATCGACCCCGAGTTCCACGACCGAATCTTCAACGTGTTTGAACGCGTTCACACCGAAACGGAATCCGCAGAAACCGGGGCCGGCGGCATCGGGCTGGCACTCTGTGAGCGAATCATCGAGCGTCACGGTGGGGAGATTCGGGTCGAGTCCGAACCTGGTGAGGGCGCGACGTTCTACTTCACTATCCCGGGCGCAGAACCCACGGAGGCCCAGGACCGAGGGACGCAATCCCCCGTCGAGCGTGCGCCATAGCTGATTGTCGCGGGTGGCGACTCAGTCCTCCCCGCCGAACGCGCCAGCCTCGCGCATCGCGTCGAGTCGGTCCTCGTTGACGCCGAGCGCCGCGAACACCGCCTCGGTATCCTCGCCGAGTTTCGGCGGTGGCGACTCGAAGCCGCTCTCGGCGTGCTCGTAGTTGAGGGGGTGTTCGATGACCGGAATCTCCTGGCCGTCGCGCTCCATCGTCCTCATCACTCCCCGGGCCGCCGTCTGCTCGTTGTGGAGGGCGTCCGCGACCTCCTGCACTGGCCCGGCGGGAATGCCCGCGTCGACGAAGGCGTCCATCCATTCGTCGGTGGGGCGGTCGGTGAGCGTCGCCTCGATCTCGGCCTCCAGGTCGTCCATATTCTCCACCCTGTCGGCGTTCTCCCGGAAGCGCTCGTCCTCGAGCAGGTCCTCGCGGTCGATAGCCTCACAGAACCCCTGCCAGAGCTTGGGGTTGAGCGCCGCGATGTTGACGTAGCCGTCGGCGGTGCGGAACGCCTGGTACGGCGCGAGGACGGGGTCTTTTGTCCCCATCCGCTGGGTGTCCTCGCCGGCGAAGCGCTTGCCGGCCTGTTTCGTGAGCCACGGGAGCGCTGAGTCCAACATCCCGAGGTCAATGTACTCACCAGCACCCGTCATCTCGCGGCGGTAGAGCGCCGCGGAGATGCCGAACGCGGCCCACATTCCCGTAATCAGGTCCGTCTGGGGTAAGCCAACCTTCACGGGGTCGCCGCCCTCCTCGCCGGTGACGCTCATGATGCCGGAGATGCCCTGGACGAGCAGGTCATAGCCCGGTCGCTGACTCCAGGGACCGGTGTCGCCGAACGCCGAGATGGAGCAGTAGACGACGTCGTCGTTCAGGTCCGAAATCGTCTCGTAATCCACGCCCAGGCGGTCGGCCGTCCCGGGCCGGAAGTTCTGAAGGAACACGTCGGCCTCCTCGGCGAGTTCGTACAGCGCCGCCAGGCCGGCGTCGCTCTTGAGGTCGAGTTCCACCGACTTCTTCCCGTAGTTGACCGTCCAGTAGTACGGTGACTCGCCGTCGATGAATGGCGGGCCGGAGTGGCGGATGTCGTCGCCAGCGCCCGGTCTCTCGACTTTCACCACCTCTGCGCCCTGATTCGCCAGCATCAGCGAGCAGAAGCCGCCGGTGACGAACGTCGAGAGGTCGACGACGAGCAGGTCCTCGAAGATGCGACTCATAGCCGTTCTGGTGGCACGAGTCGGCATAAAGCCACGTGAGGCGGCGATGGGAGACCGTGCGAAGTTGTGCGATTTTTAAAATGTGTACAAATTGTTAAGAGTTCAAGACGTGTGAAGACTTTAAGACGTGTGATGATGTTCCAGTACGCAGCAGACCCTGATGTGTCGTCACGCCCGAAACCCCGGCAGTCGCGTCGGCCACCGCGATGCCCGTGGCGACTATGAATCGGGGATGGAACCGCCCGCTGCTCTTGCCCGTCGCGAGGCGTGGACTTTTGCCACTCGGGGGCCACCCTCCGACAAATGTCATCCGAGAGCCTGACCGTCCCGGAGGCTGGCGAGCGCTGTGAGACAGTCATCGACGCCATCGAGGGGACGGTGATCGTCCGACGGGAGTTCCTCGAAACGGTCATCGTCGGCGTGCTCGCACGCGGCCACGTCCTCCTCGAGGACGTCCCCGGAACGGGCAAGACGCTGACCGCCAGAAGCGTCGCCGACGCGCTGGGGCTCACGTTCTCCCGGGTGCAGTTCACCCCCGACCTGCTGCCCTCGGACATCACCGGCACAAACGTCTTCAACGAGAACGACGGAAGCTTCGAGTTCCGCCGCGGCCCCGTCTTCGCCAACGTCGTCCTCGCAGACGAGATCAACCGCGCACCGCCGAAGACCCAGGCTGCGCTGCTGGAGGCGATGGCCGAAGGGCAGGTCACCGTCGAGAGCGAGACGTACGAACTTCCGGAGCCGTTCTTCGTCATCGCGACCCAGAACCCCGTCGAGAGCGAGGGGACGTTCCCCCTCCCGGAGGCCCAGGTCGACCGGTTTGCGGTGAAGACCTCCATGGACTACCCGGAGCGGGAGGGGGAAATCGAACTCCTCCGTCGCCGTGCCGGCCGAACCGAGCAGGTCCCCACCGTTGAGCCCGTGCTTGAAGAGGGGATGGTCGAGACGCTCCAGGCGGTCCCCGAGACCGTTCACACGGACGAGGACCTGCTCGAGTACATCGCCGACCTCTCCAGGGCAACCAGGGAGGAACGCCGGGTGGAGGTAGGCGTCTCCCCGCGCGGGACCCAACGGCTGTTCGAACTCGCGCGGGCACGGGCCGTGGTGAGCTCGAGAGCGTTCGTCACCCCGGACGACGTGAAACGCGTCGCCCGACCGACGCTCGCCCACCGCCTCGTTCTCACTCCCGAGGCCCAGGTGAACGACGTCTCGAAGACGGCGGTGCTCGAGGAAGTGCTCTCGGAGGTGCCGGTGCCGACTATCGAACGCGAAACAGAGCCCTGAACCCACGACCATCGCCCGAAATCGCCCGAATACACGACCGTGTGGCCCGACAGGTGATTCATGACCAACCCCCGGACTGGCGGTTCACTCCAGCCTGTCGTCGACGGCGCAGAGCAGTTGCTCGACCGTGCAGGCCGTGCGGCGGACCCAGAGGAACTCGTCGTCACCCCCGAACGGCTCCACCGGCGAAACCTCAAACGGCGGCTCGCGGCGCGAGCGAGGCCGCGAAGCAGCATCCGCCTCACCGACGCATCGACCATCGCCGAGGAGCTGCTCGATACCGTGGGGAGAGACTGTCGGACCGTGGACCGCGTCGACCGGCTGAAACACGTCGAGGCGCTTCTCGAGGAGCCGGGTCAGGCAACCGCTCGGTTGGAGACCGCCTTCGGAAGCAAGCTTGCAGCCCACACCCGCGAGGTTGCTGCAGCCCACCAGCGCGTCGCGGCGATGACCGCGTGGGAACCCGAGCGGCTCGTGGCGCTAACGGAAACAATCGAAACGCTCCCATCGGTCGCCGCCCGTGACGCGGGGGACATCGTTTCCGGTGTCCGTGCCGTGGAGGCCGAACTGACCGAGCAGGTCGGGCCCACTCATTCACGGGAGGCGCTCCTGCGCGAGGCCGCGTCGCTTCTCGCGGCCGAGCCAGCGCGGTGGCAGGAGGCGTTCCCGACCGTCGAACGGCTCTCGGTGGCCGGCATCAGTGCGGTCGACGCGCCATTGCTGAACCTCCTGACTGCCGCGGCGGGAGCCGGCGTCGCGGTTTCGCTCTATCTTCGCCCAGGGACGGGGCCGGCAATCGCCGACCGATTATCTGACCGCGTGCCGGAACACCAGGATATCCTCGCCGACGTCGAGGACGGGGAGTTCACCCCGTCTGCGATCCAGTCGACGGAGCTGGTCGCGGACACGCCCGAGGCTGAAGCTCGACTCGCAGCGGCCATCGTCGCCGGCCTGCTCCGGGACGGCGTCTCGCCAAGCGACGTACTGATTGTCGCCCGCGACGGCCGGGAGTACGAGCGCCGACTGCGGCGCGCCGCGGAGCGCCAGGGGTTCAGCCTCACCGTCTGGGCCCAGCTCCCCGTCGAGCGAACGCTCCCGTATCGGCTGTTCGATGCTGTCTGTGAGCTGCTCGGAACCGACGAGCCCGCGCTCGACACGCTGCTCGCGCCGCTGGAGTTCCGGTGGGTCCTCCCGGCTACCGCGGAAGCGGAGGCACCTGAACGGTGGCCGCTTTCCCCGACCCGGGTCGCAGCGTGCCGGTCCGTCATCGGAGAGAGCGAACCTGGATCAGTAGGAGACTGGCGTGAGAGGCTCGAGGCCGACGCACCCGAAGCCCATCAGGCGCTCGAACCGTATCTCGATTGGCTTCTGCGTCAGCCCGAATCCCCCCTGCCTGGTGCGCTCCACGACACGTTCGAGCCGCTGCTGGAGGCGTACCGCGAGGTGGTGCTGCCCGAGACGTTCGCCGGAGATTCTGCGGACCTCGGCCGAACGGCGCAACTCTCCAGAGCCATCGTCAGGGTCGAGGAACTCCTCGTCGATACCCGGGCGAAGTACGACGAGTGGCTGGCGGCCGGCGATGTCCAGCAATCGTGGCTGGCCGTCGCGGATCTGGCCGAGCGGGTCGTCGCAACCAGGCCCGGCCGCCGGGAGCACGCCAACGCCGCCGCTATCGACGTCGTTGACGCGACGGACGCGTGGCTCATGCAGGTGCCCCACGTGGTTGCCCTGGGGCTGGTAGACGGCGTCTGGCCCCGTCGCCCGGAGAGCGTCTTCCCGCAAGCGCTCCGGGCCGCCGTCGTCGCGGGAGACAGCGCCGCCGCTCGGCAACTCGCGGTCCCCGGCAGGTGGACCGCGGCCCGTGAGACCGACCACCTCGCGAGCGCCGTCGACGCGGGGACTGAACAGGTCATCGCCACCCGGTACCGCCGAACCCGCGAAGGGTCGGTTCAGGAGCGCTCCCCGTTGCTCTCGACGCTCTCGCCGCGCAGGCTGGAGGAGTCGGCTCAGCAGTCGCTGCTGGAGACGGGCGTCCTCCCCGACGCCCTCGCTCCCGCCAGCGGTGGTGATGCGCCATGACTGATGAACGTTCGGGCGGAACGCTGGACGGGACCAGCAGTCCCGACGGGTTCCGGCGTCTGGAAGCTGCACAGGCGGACATTCGGGACGCGTTTTTCACCCACGAGTCCGGGCTGTTCGTCCTCGACTGTGGCCCCGGTGCGGGGAAATCCGTCACGGCCGATATGGTCGCCGCCGAGGACCTGGCCAGAAAAACCGCGGAGGGGGTCGAGAATCCCGCCGAGACGGTGATTCTCACCTCCTTTTCTCGAGACGACGCCGCGAGCATTCTCCCGGGTGTCGAGGCGGCGCTCTCGGGGCTGGTCGCTGACCCAGAAGCTGGCGTCTCGCTCAGCGAATCCGCAGCCTCGGAACTCGCAACCGCCCTCCGGGGGAGTCCCCGGGTTGGTACTATCGACAGCGTGCTCGGGCGTGTCTTCGAGACCATCGCCGAGGAGATCGGCTTCGACGGCGTGCCGACGGTTGGGGAGGGTGCTGACCTGGCGCAGGTCCACGGCGACGCTCTCGGGCGTGTTCGGTCGGTTGCGACCCACGACGAGGCGTTCGCGCGCCTCGACGACGCCTACCCCGAGGGGCGATACGACGAGGGAGTGAACGACCTGCTCGCGACGGCCCGCGGTGCCTGCCGGGAACGTCGGCTCGAGGTTGATGAGCTTCAGCAGCGCCTGGAGGCGGTCATCGATGGGACCTATCCCGAGGGGCCGCCGGAGTCAGTCGAGGACGTCCTGCGGGACGTCGAGCGCTTCTTCGGCTCCGACGAGCGCGACGCTGTCGATGACCGACTGAGCGCGGACCCCGATGGGAAACCCGATGCAGTGGCCGACACTGACGCCGGCTGCCACGACGAGTGGCGCAAGGCAATCGACGCGTTCTGTGACGTCCTCGCCGACTATCTCGACGCCTACGACGAAGCCTGCCGGGAGAACGGGGTTGTCGCCCACGTCGACGTCTCTCACTGGGTCGGGACGTTCTTCAGGGAATCGCGATTCGCGAGCCCGTTCCGGCGGCGACTCGTCGAACGGTACACGGACCGGCTCTCGACAGTGGTCGTGGACGAGGCCCAGGATGTCTCCCGCGCACAGCACGACGCGCTGGCGCCACTGGTCGATGCCGAGACCCGTGTGTTGCTCGTCGGTGATCGGAACCAGAGCATCTACGCGTGGCGGAACGCCCAACCTGGCCTCTTCGGGGCGGCCGTCGAGAACGGCGAGTACTTCGGCGTCGACTGGACGCATCACGAGTCAGCGCGCGCCACGCGGACCTACCGCTGTCGGCCTGGCGTCGCTGCGGCCATCGACACGGTGTTCGAGACCGTGTTCACTGACCCGACGCGCGGTGGTGAGTCGAGTGAGTCAGGGAAGCCGACTGAGCTTACCACGAGCGCGTATCAGCCACTCGCCCCAGTACGCGAGCGAGTGGCCGAACCGAACCTCCACATCGCGGCCTTCGAGGAACACGGGCAGCCCGGAACCGGACGCTGGGTTGACCCAAGCGATGGACTGGGCGAAGCCGAAGCGCTGGCAGACTGCATCGCCACGGGGCTCCGGGACGGCCGGTTCGAAAGCGGCGACATCGAGAACCCGGGCGTCACCGTCCTGTTCCACCGTCGGACCCACATGGCGAGCTACATCGACGCCTTCGCGGACGCCGGGCTCTCGGTCAGAGACACCAGTCGCGCACTGTTCGAGCACCCGCTGGTTGGCGCCGTCTGTGCGGTGGTCGAGTGGCTGCAGGCCCCGACGACCCAGTCGGCGACGCTCGAACTCGTCAACGACGACAACCTGCCCCTCAACATCCTCGTCGACCGACTGATGCGCTCGGACTGGTCGATTCAGGCGGTCGCGGAACGCGGGCGCCTTTCGGAGCCGGAACTGACGTTCGTCGAGGGGCTATCAGCCCTGGTCTCGCGCAGACCCACGCACCTCGCCAGCGCCGGGGGGGACGTGGTGACCGACGTCATCGAGACGCTGGCCCTCGAAAGCGACCCGTTCAACCAGAGTTCGACGGCGACCGACAACACCGCTGTGCTCGACCGACTGGTGGCAACCGTCGCCGACTGGGAAGGCACAGACACGTACTCGCTGGGACAGTTGGCCGCTGCACTCGGCCACGCTCGCCGAAACGCCCGCGGTGGCCCGAGCCTTCCGACGGCGAACGAGGCTGACGTGACGTTCCGGACCATCCACGGCGCCAAAGGCGACGAGGACGACGTGGTCGCGGTGGCGGATCTGGGGGCGGCGCTCGGCCGTCTCGGCCCGTATCTGGACCGGTTTCTCGGCCACGGCCGCCACATCGGACTGGCCCCGCCAGGGAACGTCGAGCCGGACGAGCAGTATCCAGAGTTGGAGGGAACCGTCCTCGCGGGCGGCCCATACAACCCTGGCGCGTCGCCTGGCGACGCCGACGCCGGGCTGCGCTGGGCGAGCGAGCGGTGGGTTCCCGGCGAGGACCGTCTCGCTGGGGCTCCCCCGCTTCGAGCAGCGGTCGTGGATACCCGAGCAGAGCGGTGGCGGGTGCTGTTCGTCGCGCTCTCGCGGGCGCGGGACCACCTCGTGCTCCCACTCCCGGAACGTCGCGAGAGCCCGGCCCCCCGGGACCGCTGGGTCGACACGTTGCGTGAGGCGTTCGCGTTCGACGCCGACAGGCTCGCGACGTACACCGTTGATACGCCCGAGGCACACGACCCCCTCAGCGTCAATGTTCATCGAGCAACGGGCCAGGAGCCCGTCTCGGACGTCGATGTCGGAACCCCCAACGATGTGGAGCCGGCGGAGCAGCCGGACAGGCTCAGCCACAGGGGGTGGACGCCTCGTTTCGTGAATCCAAGTACAGTTTATGCGCTCTCCACTGCACCGGAGGAACACGTGTTAGCCCATCTGAGTGGGGAGGCGCTTCACGCCGACCACGATGGCGTCGCCGACTCGGTCCCGCTGGCGTTCGAAACCCTGGGCCCGGACGCTGTAGGCCACGTGGCACACGATGTCTTCGCAGTCGCACTCGACAATGCCGTAGATACTGCAACGCTGAGGGAGGTTCGTGCCCCGCTCCCGGCAGCTATCGACCGGGCGATGGCGAGACACGCCCGGCACACCAGTCCCGGGGAACGTACCCAGCTCCAGCGCTACGTCGCTGAAACACTCCTCCCGCAGTTCGCCGAGACCGAACTCTGGGAGCGACTCGATGGTGTGAACCGGTACGTCGAGGAACCGCTCGATGCGGTAACGCGGGCCGGGGGCAGTTCGGGGGTCGACGTCGAAATCGGTGGGCATGCCGACGTCGTCTCCGTTGGCGCCGATGGAGTGTGGCGGGTCGACGACCTCAAGGTCGTGCTCAACCCGCTGGACGAGACGCTGTGGAATCGTTACGAGCTACAGGCCGCAGCCTACGCCTGGATGCTGGCCCGGCAACCGGGCGTCGACGAGGTGGAAGCCGCTGTCACGACCGTCGGCGTCGAAAGCGAGACTCGCGCTGTCGAGACCGGTGCTGCGGAGCTTCGAGCGGCGTTCGACCGGCTGAACAGCCTCCACTGGAACGGGGACCGCTCCGGGTAGCAGGCCGTTGGGACAGGGGTTTTTGCCGTTCCGGTGGCACCCCTGACCCAGTGAGTGACCAGGCGCGAAGTTCCGAACACGAAGGGAACCGTGCGAATTCGGCCGACAAACCGGAGTATGCTCCGGGGTGAACTGACGTGAGTGAAACAGTCGTCGGTGTGCTCCTCGCCGCCGGCGAAGGCACCAGGTTCGAGGATGGCAACAAGCTGCTTGCTGCTGTCGAACCCGGTGCAGCCGGTGAGGCTGAACCCCTGGTTCGGCTCGCGGCGCGACCGCTCGTCGCCTCAGTCGACGAGGCGGTCGCCGTGCTCGGTCACGAATCCGATAGGGTGGCCGACACGCTTGCGCAGGTGGAGATTGCGACGGTTCACAACCCAGCGTACGGAACTGGACAGGCCTCATCAGTCGCGACCGGGGTTGCATGGGCACGCGAGCGCGACGCTGACGCCGCCGTGTTCGCGCTCGGGGACACGCCGTGGGTTTCGGCGGGCACGTACCGGGCCATCGTCGCCCGGTGGCGGGATACCGACGCGACAATCGTCGTTCCTGAGTACGACGGCCAGCGGGGCAATCCGGTGCTGTTCGACGCCGCAGCGTTCGACGAACTCGCATCCGTTTCCGGCGACGCGGGCGGCCGGGAACTGATCGCCCGCAACCCGGTCGAACGGGTGGTCGTCGAGGACCCCGGAATTCTCCGTGACGTGGACGAGTCGGCCGACCTCGGGGACCCGACTGACGAAAAATAACCCGCTCGTCGCTACTACTCGTGTTGCCGATGGAGGCGCCAGCGCTGGAGCAGCATGTCCACGCCGTCCTCGGTGTCGAGGAACTCGACGGGCACGCGGGAATCCCCAGAAACCGTGTAGTAGGTCAGGTCGCCGGGGTCAGCGGTCTCGGGGAACAGGCTCATCGACCGGTTGGCCAGCTGTCCGTCCACCTCGACGGAGAGGGACGTTCCGTCTCGCTCGACGGCCTGCCCGGTGTCTGCGTCGAGCGCTCCACTGGTCGTAGCCATGGCTGGTGGATGTTCTGGCGACGGGAAGTAGCCTCGGCTCGCTGCGAAGCGCCCGTTACAGGGTCATCGACGCCACGAGGGCGGCGACGAAGAGGCCGGTCGCGAGCGCGGTCGTTTCCGAACCGTCTTCGCTATCGCCGGGCGCGTCGGTCATCGTCATGACGCTGGCCATTCCGACGATGGCGACCAGCGCGACCAGCCACGCGAGCACGACGTAGAGGAGTCCTGCCATGCTTGGCTATTGAACGTCTGTGGTAATAATTCACGGGGGCGGTCCTGCCGATGGAGTCAGCTATATCCCCGGGCGGTACGGACCCGAACCCATGCGGATGGAACTGCGGGTCTGCAAACACTGCTACGAGGGAGAGCACGGCAACCCCGAGAAGACGGCAGTGACCCGCGACATGGTCAGCTGTGCCGAACGGGTGCGGGAGTACAAGGACCTCATCGGGATGGACAGCCTCTACATTACCCGCGTGAAGGAAGGCGAGCCAGGCGGCTCCGAGGCGCTTCCCGCAATCGTCGCCTCCATCGATAGCGGGCAGATTCAGCTTTCCGACACCCAACTGGTGATGGAGGACGACGAGGGGAACATGCTGGTCTACCCCGAACCCGAGGATATCCTCGAGGTGCTCACCAGGAACATCGACAAGATTCAGCAGCACGCCCCCGAGGACGTGACCGTCGAACTCTCCACGGAAGGTGCGGAACTGGTCACGTAGGTCGCAATCTCCACCCCGGAACTGGTCACGCAGGTCAGTTACTCCAGCCTGGAACTGATTACGCAGGTCACTTACTCCACCCCGGAACTGATCGCCACTCGCTTACTCCGCCCACATATCTCGTCCACGTCGCGGTGGTCGCAAACGAGGCAACGAAAACCGGACACTGGGGTCGACAATCAGTCCGCTGGCTCCGCCTCGGCGTCTTCGTGCTCCTCGCGCATCTGTCGCTCCCAGCGGATGCGCACGAGGTTGCCGTACATCGAGAGCACCATGCCGAAGAACAGCACGAGCATCCCGACGTTGACCCCAACGGTCAGCAGCAGGTTCGTCGGGCCGCCGCCGACGGTGAGCGCCTCCGGGACCGGGTAGCCGGTGTCGAACATGCTCGCGAGCAGGACGCTCACGATGCCGATGACCGTCGCGGCCCCGGCGAGGTTCGTCGCGCGTGCCCACCCGGGCGAGCGCTCGAGCAGTTCGATTCCGGTGCCGTCCTCGCCATCCGCCTGGTGTTCCTCCGGAATCATCGACCGGGGGATGAACGCCTTCGTCTCGACGGGGAAGAAGGCCGGGTGGAACCCGTGCTCGAAGATGTGGAACATCACCCCCATCAGCATGATGACCCCCAGCAGGCCGTGGAACACGACGAACGCCATCGCGGCAGTTTTCGTCGCGAAGACGTTCATCAGGCCGGTCTTCGACCAGATGAGCAGCCCGGAGATCGAGAGCATCGCCAGTTCGGCCGCGAAGATGAACACCACGCCCTTGCCGATATAGCTCAGCAGCGGTATCTCGTCGGCGGTGTTCCCGGCGAACTGTCGCGCGTTGGGGTGGCGCTCGTCGGCGTTCCCCAGCACGAACTGGATGTCCTGGACGAACGCCCTGGCGTCGTCGGGGCTGGGCATGATTTCCCTGAAGTTCGACCGGCCGACGTCGGTGGTCACCATCATCAGCATCCAGAAGGTGACGAGTGCGAGCAGGCCGACACCGAACGCGCGATGGAGCGCCGCGACGGCGCCCGCGCCGCCCATCAGGGTGAGCATCCACCAGAGTTCGTCGTTGAACATGATGGCGTAGCCCGTAAAGAAGAGGAAGAACACGTCCAACGCCAGCATCGAGTGGAACACTGTCGTCATCCGCGTGAACTTCCCGTGGTCCAAGTTCGTCATTCCTGATCACCTCCGGAGGCCTCGGCTGCGGCGTCGCCCTGCACGCCGCCGTCGGTCGTAAGCTCTTGCTCACCGGGCTGGCGCATTCGACTGGCAAGGCGCCGGAACGCGCCCCAGTGGATGAACACCATCAGGAGGATGAACAGCCCCATCACGATGTCGATGAGGTGGATGGCGTCGACCAGGATTTTCAGCCAGGCAATCTCGTTCCCGCTCACCCAGTTGGCGCCGATGCCGCCGCCCTCGACGGTGGGCGAGACGCGGGGCAGCGCCTCGTAGAAGATATTGAACCCGCTCACGACCCAGACGAGGCCGAGCGCGATGACCACTGAAACCGCGGCGTTGACCGCGATGAGGGCCCGTGGGTAGCTGCTCGCGCCGGTGTCCGCGGTATCGCTGGTCATACGCCGAACGCCTCCGCGTCGTCGCCGAAGACGACGGTCATCGCCTGTTCGTTGAAGAACGACCCGGAATTACGCTTGTCGAGTTCGTCGGCGATCTGCTCGGTGGAACCAACGAGGATGGCGTCCGTCGCGCACTCCTCGGCGCAGGCCGGCCCCTTGCCGGCGTCCTGTCGTTCTTCACACATGGTACACTTGTCCATCGTGCCGCCGGTGCCGAACAGCTTCGCTACGCCCTCGTCCGCACCCGGGAACTGCGGCGCGCCGAACGGGCAGGCAGAGAGGCAGTACTGGCAGCCGATGCAGACGTCCTCGCGCACGTCGACGAAGCCGTCCTTCTTCTTGACGAGCGCGTCGACCGGACAGACCGAGACACAGGGCGCGTTCTCACAGTGGTAACACTGCATCGGCACGCTGGTCTCGCCAGGCGATTTTCCCTCGGCCATCGCCTGGGACGGGCTGGCGTTCAGCCCGTCGGCGCCCTCCTCACCCTCCAGCATCGTGGAGATGCTGATGCGCTGTTCGTCGCGCGGGACGTCCCAGGTCCGGTTACAGGCGACCACGCAGCCGCCACAGTCGATACACGCAGCCACGTCGGGGAAGATGCGCGTATCGTCGCCGGTGCTCATCACCCCCTGGCTCATCATTTCGGTGTCTGATTCGTTCGTGGACATCTTACTGAGTCGTCGTGTTCGTGCGGGTGTCGAAATCTTTCTGTTGGCCGAAGCCCGCCTCGTCCTGCGGGAACGTGAACGTCGAGAGGTCGACGTCCATGTTCAGCTCGTCGACGAGCTCCTGTGTGGCCGGCCGGACCTTCGCCAGTGCGGCTTTGGTCTCCTGCATCTGGGTCTCCACGTCGTAGCCACGCGAGGTGATGAAGTTCGCCGAGTCGCCGATGGCGAACGGCTCGTTCCCGTCGGGGTATTTCTCGAGCAGGCTCTCTCCTTGCGCGATGCCGCCCCAGTGGTACGGGAGGAATATCTCCTCCTCGTTCTGTTCGGACCCGCTGCTGGTCCCCGGCCGTGGGGTGACGCGGGACTTCACGAGGACGGAGCCCCGGTCGGTCGTCGACACGACGACGAGGTCGCCGCCGTCGATTCCCATCTCCTCGGCCTTGTTCGGGTGAATCTCCGCGTACATGTGTGGCTGGAGGTCGGCCGTGAACTCGTTGGACCGAGTTTCCGCGCCCCCGCCCTGGTGTTCGACCTGTCGCCCGGTGGTCATGACGGTGGAGAAGCCGCCGGAGTTCGCGGCGGCCGTCGCTTCCGACTGGACTGCCGCGTTGTTCTGGTCGAGTCGGTAGAAGTTGATCTGCTGGCCGTTCGCGGGCCAGTCCTGGACGAGGTCCGGCCGCGGGCTCTCGACTGGCTCACGGTGGACCGGGACGGTGTCGAGGAAGTTCCAGACGACGCCGCGTGCTCGCCCGCGACCCGTTGGGGCGTCCGGTTGCTTGTGGTCGTACTGCTCGTAGAACGCTTCGTCGAAGTCGGTGCCGTGTCGCTCGTTCATCGCGACGGCCGTGTCGTAGACGGATTTCGTCGGGTCAAGCGCGTACGCGTACGGCAACGAGAGCGCATCGGCGTTGCTCGGGTCCGGCGGGAGCGTCGTCGCGAAGCCGGGATACTGTGGAACCCCCTCGACCTCGCTGTCGAACGAGGACTCCCAGTCGGGTGTGTAGGAGTCCCGGAGCATGTTCAGGGCCTCCTCGCCACCCTGGTCGTACGTCTCCTGCATCGGGTACTCCTTGTCCGTGTTCATGTCATCCCACTCGTCGGGGGTCGGGGCCTGAACACCCCAGCGAGAGCGGAAGTCCTGCCCGCCGTTACGCGGGTCGAGTTCGTCGTTCCAGATAATGGGTGTGCCCGGATGGCCCTCCCCCCAGCACGGCCAGGGGAGCTGCCAGAACTCCCCGGAGACGGGAAGCCCGTCCTCCTCGCAGCGGAGGTTGTCGGTCGAGAACGCCCAGTCGTACTCTCGCTGCTCCTGGAGCCGGCTGGGGTCCTGCTGATAGCCGATGGTCCGCACGCCGAGGTTGACCTCGCGCAGGCACTCCTCGTAGCTGGTCTTCCCGTTGTGTATCCCGGGACCCGAGCCCCAGTCGAAGTGGTCACCGAAGCCGAAGCGCTTGGCGAGTTCCTGCATGATCTCGAGGTCCGGCTTCGTGTTGTGCGACGGCGGTCGCACGGGGTCGGACCACTGGACTGAGCGGTGGGAGTTCGTCAGCGAGCGATGGTGCTCGTACTGGGACGCCGCCGAGAGGATGACGACGTTGTCCTGGTCCGAGAGCACCGAGGCCACCGAGGGGAAGACGTCGACGACGACGACCAGGTCCATCCGGTCCATCGCGTCCTTCATCTTCTGCATTTCCGAGATGGAGTTGACCGAGTGGCCCCAGATGACGACGGCTTTCAGTTCGTCGGGCTGGTAGAGCGGCGTCTGGTTGAGCCGCTCATCCTGGGGTAGCCCGCCGTCGAACCAGCGCGCGACCGTCAGCCCCTTCTGGAACATCATCGACCGGTCGTTGGGGAACGACTCGTCGGGGCTCTCTCCGCCGGACTGTCTGTCGTACTTCTCCTCGGGCATCAGGTCGTAGGTGTCGTAGAGCTCCTCGAATCCGATCTCGCCACTCGTGAAGGGGCTCTTCGACCAGACGTCGGTCCAGTACTTCCACGAGCCAGGCGCCCCGACTCCGTAGTAGCCCGGCAGGATGTGGCTCGCGACGGCGAGGTCCGTCGCCCCCTGCACGTTCGCGTGGCCACGCATGACCTGGAGGCCACCACCCGAGTGGGCGGCGCTCCCGGAGGCCAGCGAGGTGAGCGCGTAGGACCGGATGTTCTGGGTCCCGTTGTTGTGCTGGGTCCCGCCCATTGCCCACTCGATCTGGACGTTGGGCGCGTTCTCGGCGATGAGGTCACCGAGATGCTGGATCTGCTCCTGGCTGATCCAGGTGATGTCCTCAACGGTTTCGAGGTCGTACTGGTCGAGTTCGGTCTCGACGTCGGGCCAGCCCATCACCCGCTCCTGAAGCATCTCCTGGTCGAGCTCGCTCTCGTCCCGGAGATACTTCATCAGGCCCATCATCAGGGCCACGTCCGTCCCGGGACGCATCCGGTAGTAGTGGTCGGCTTTCGCGGCGGTCTTGGTGAACCGCGGGTCCACGACCGCGATTTCGCCGCCGCGTTTCTGGCCCTCGAGGATGTGCTGCATCGCGATCGGGTGGGCCTCGGCCGGGTTCTGGCCGATGATGAGGTTGAGGTCGAAGTTCCGGTAGTCGTTGATGGTGTTGGTCATCGCCCCGTAGCCCCACGTGTTCGCGAGGCCGGCGACGGTCGTCGAGTGACAGATGCGGGCCTGGTGGTCGCAGTTGTTGGTTCCGAAGAAGCTCGACAGCTTCCGGAACGCGTAGGACTCCTCGTTGGAGAAGTGGGCCGACCCCATCCACATCACGGAGTCCGGACCGTGCTCCTCCCGAATCTGGTCGAGTTCGCCCGCGACCTTGTCGAGCGCCTCGGACCAGCCGGCTTTTCGCCAGGAATCGCCGTCCTTGACGAGTGGATGCTTCAGCCGGCGTTCGGAGTGTTCACTTCCGTAGATCGCCGCGCCCTTCGAACACAGCGAGCCGTTGTTAATCGGGTTCTCGTACCATGGTTCCTGGCCAACGAACGCGTTCCCCTTGCGCTCGGCCCTGAACCCACAACCGACGGCACAGAAGTTACAAACCGTTTTGCTGAGTTCGCTCTCGTCGTCCATCCCGTCGACCTCTCCGTCGCCTGCCGCGAGCGCCTGTCCGGCGCCGCCGCCCCCGAGTGCCACCGCCCCCGCCAGCGCGCTGGCTTTCAGGAACGACCTGCGGTCCAGGTCGAGAGAGACTGGTTCTGAGCTCATGTGTTGTATACCTGTCACGCCTCCGGTCGCTGGCGTGTAATACCATGAATATTCGTGGCCATCTGTATTCAATCCACCGTCGCTGACACGGTAATTTTTGGGCCAGCCTAAGAACAGAGGTCGAGACGCTACCGGCGTCGGAAACACTTTCCCCGTGGTAAGCGACGGGTCTGGTTATGAGGGTCGGAGCGTTTGTCTGCGACTGCGGTGCCCCCGATGCCCTCGACACGGAGGGCGTTCGGGAGGGCGTCGCCGACGAGGACGTCGAGGTCGTCGCCAGCGCGAGCCATCTCTGCGGGGAGGGGCTCTCGAAGGCCGCCGCGGTTGTCGACGAGTACGACCTCGACCACGTCGTCGCGACGGCCCCAGACGCGGGTTGTCAGCAATGTATCCGGGAGATGGCGGAGGAACAGGGGCTCCATCCCGACGCGACCGCGTTCGTCGACCATCGGGAGGGGGCGGGCTGGGTCCACGATGCAGACGCAGCCACGGAGAAAACGAGTCGGCTCTTCGACGCCACCGTCGCCGGGCTCCGTGAGGAGTCGCCCGCCCGCTCGGTTTCCCGCGAGGCCGGTACGCACGTCGTCGTCGTCGGTGACCCCGCGGCCGCGGAATCGCTGGCCAGCCGAGGGGCCAACCGTGCGACCGGCGATGGTCGGGCGGGCGCCAATAGTGCAACCGGCGACGGTCTGCCGGGCGCCAACAGTGCAACCGCCGCCGGTCCAT
>CAYXXM010000006.1:0-21561 GCA_964469085.1 uncultured Haloferacaceae archaeon | reverse complement strand
ATCGTAACTCGTCTGCTAACGCCGGTCTGGCTCCCGCAGAACACGAACATTGGTTACCGTTTTCGGCCATAAGCTTTTCGTCGGGGGTATCGATTCTGAAAATCGGTCCGAGTCGCAAACGCCTTCTGGCGGGGCCGTTGACCTCGACGCATGCTGGCGGATGCCGTCGTGCTGGACGTGGACGGGGTGCTCGTGGACGTGGCGGACTCCTACCGCCGAGCGATTGTCGAGACTGTCCAGCGGCGACACGGCGAGACCATCGAGCGCGAGACCATCCAGCGGTTCAAGGACGCCGGCGGATTCAACAACGACTGGGAGCTCACTGACGCCGCGGTGCTGCTCGTGCTCGCTCGGCAGGCGGGCTACGAGGGCACCGTGGACGAGCAGAGCTCGGCCGGGAGTCAGACGCAGTCCGACGCCGCCGCGGCGTTCACCGACGCCATCGCGGCCCACCCCCGGGGCGGCCTCGAAGCGGCCCGGGCCGTCCTCCGCGACGCGGGCGCGGACGAGGGGTTCAGCGCGGCGGCGGTCGAGGCTGCCTGGGACCCGGCAGGCGTCCGGGAGACGTTCCAGGCACTCTACCTCGGCGCGGAGCGCTACCGGGAGATCGAGGGCGGCGAGCCCCCGTTCGAGGCTCCCGGCTACATCCACGACGAACCGGTCATCGTCGATGCCGAGACGGTCGAATCCCTTCAGTCGGAGTACGGCGTCGGGATCCTGACTGGCCGTCCGGAGCCGGAGGCCGACATCGCGCTCTCGCGGGCCGGCGTCGCGGTGCCCCATGCGCACCGGTTCACGATGGACGACTGGGCGGCGGGCAAACCTGACCCGCACGCGCTCGTCACGCTGGCCGAGCGGCTCGGCTCCGAGCGCACGGTGTTCGTCGGCGACACGCTCGACGACGTGCGGACGGCCGTGAACGCCGCCGCTGCCGATTCGTCCCGAACGTATCGCGGCGTGGGCGTCCTGACCGGCGGACTGACTGGCGAGTCCGGGCGCGAGAAGTACGAGCAGGCCGGCGCCGCGGCGGTGATCGACTCGGTGAACGAGCTGCCCGCCCTGCTGGAGTAGCGCTCCACCGCTGAACCGGACTCACAGCGAACCGGACTTACAGCGCTCGCCTCACTGGCCGGACGCTCGCGCTGACACAACCCTTACGTCACGACCGACCCGACCAACAGCCATGGATATCGCGCTCCTGGGCGGCACCGGGGAGATCGGTGAGGGGCTGGCGCTGCGGGTTGCGTATCACACCCCGCACGACGTGCGGGTCGGGTCCCGGACCGCGGCGAAGGCCGAGACGAAAGCCGGGGAGTACGAAACCGAACTCGCCTCCCGCGGCGTCGAGACCGCAATCGCGGCCGGGACCAACGAGGCGGTGGCTGGTGGCGCCGACGTGGTCGTGCTCGCCGTCCCGCCGTACCACGTCACCGACACCATCGACGCGGTCGCCGACGAACTGCACGAGGACGCGGTTCTGGTCTCGCCCGCGACGGGGATGGAACGCGACGACGACGGGTTCCACTACGCGCCACCACCTGCCGGGAGCGTCACGGAACACGCTGCCGCGGCCGCGCCGGAGGGCATCCCGCTGGTGGGCGCGTTCCACAACCTCGCGGCGGGGCGGCTGGCCGACCTCGAGGCCCCCCTCGGCGTCGACACGTTCGTCCTCGGCGACGACGAGGACGCGAAAGCCATCGTGCGCCGGCTGGCCGAGGAGATCGACGACCTGCGAGCGCTCGACGCCGGCACCCTCGGCAACGCCGCTGAAGTGGAGTCGCTGACGCCGCTGCTCATCAACGTCGCGACGAACAACGACGGACTGCACGAACTCGGCCTGGAACTGAAGTAGGCGCCCGGCGTCGGTGGTCCCAGCCGTCAGTGCGGCTCAGAACCGGGGACTCCGGCTCCGCCAGCCCTCAGAACCGGAATTGCAGTTCCCCAGCACTCAGAATCGGGACTCAAGCTCCGCCAGCCCTCAGAACCGGGACTCCAGCTCCGCCAGCAGGTCCTCGGGCTCCATCTCCTTCATCGAGAGCAGCACCAGCAGGTGGTAGATGAAGTCAGCGCTCTCGTGAGCCAGCGCCGGCCGGTCGTCCGCTTTCGCCGCGAGGAGAATCTCCGTCGACTCCTCGCCCAGCTTCTCGAGCACCGCGTTCTCCCCTTTCTCGTGGGTGAACAGCGAGCTGGTGTAGCTCCCCTCGGGTCGCTCCCGCTTCCGGGATTCGATGGTTTCGAACAGTGCCTCGATGACCGCCTCCGGCTCGCTCCCGGGAGCTGTGTCCTCGACGTCGCCGGCTGCGTCCCCCCCTGCGCCGGGCTCTCCGTCCGACGGCTCGGTCACTGTACTGCCTCCACGGCGGTGAAAAAGGCGAGTTCGTGAATCCGTGGGTCAGTCGTGAGCTCCGGGTGGAACGATGTGCCCACCACGGGGCCCTGCCTGACAGCGACCGGGTCGCCGTCCCAGGTGGCGAGCACCTCGACGTCCTCACCCACCTCGTCGATGAGCGGCGCGCGGATGAACACGGCGGGGAACGGCTCGTCCAGTCCGGCAACGTCGAGTGGTGCCTCGAAGGAGTCCTTCTGCCGGCCGAACGCGTTGCGGTCGACGGTCACGTCGGTGAGGTCGAGCGTCTCGACGCGGTTGTCGTTCGCGTCGCGGGCGGCGACGATGAGCCCCGCACACGTCGCCAGCACCGGCTTTCCGGCGGCGACATGGTCCCGAATCTCCGGGGCGATGTCCTCTGTCCGGAGCAGTCGAGAGATGGCCGTCGACTCGCCGCCGGGCATGAGGAGCACGTCACAGTCCGGGACGACGTCGGACTGGCGTATCTCCACCACGTCGGCGTGCTCGCCGCGGGCCTCGGCGGCGCGCTGGATGGCGGCGGCGTGTTCGCTCACGTCGCCCTGGACCGCGATGACGCCTGCTTGCATAGCTGTTGATAGATGTGGGACGCGCAAAAAGGGCTCGTTCGGGGGGCGGATGGTTCGCGGGCGGTCGTCGGATGGCTCCGCGCCGGTTTCAGACGACGTTGAGGAGGATCACCAGCACGCCGAACAGCATGCCGAACGCGACCACGCTCTTGGGGTCGAACTGGATGGCGTTGCGATCCTCGGCGTCGAAGTAGCGGACCAGCCCCGCGCTGGACATCAGGCCGGCATTGTTGTCGCCGCTCATGGGATACCATTCCGGGTTGGAGGGCCTAAGTCTTCCGGCACGGGCGCGGTCTCCCGCCGCTGACACACCCGTGGGAAACCCTTATGCGCGGCCATGGCCAACCTTCGAGTACAGATGAGCATCCGACTCAAGGACTTCTATGCGGACTGGTGTGGCCCCTGCAAAACGCAGGACCCCATCCTCGAGGAACTCGAGGAGGAGTACGGCTCCGTCGAGTTCGAGAAGATCGACGTGGACCAGGACCAGGAGACGGCGAACGAGTACTCGGTCCGCTCGCTGCCGACGCTGGTCGTCGAGAACGACGACGGCGTCGTCGAGCGCTTCGTCGGCGTCACCCAGCGCGATCAGCTCGAGGACGCGCTGCAGCAGGCCGGCGTCTGACGCGGCGAGCCGTTCTCTCACGGTTCGACGCGCGCCGACAACGGCTCCGCCGTCGGTTCGCAAGGCAAGGGTTAAACGCTCGCCCGCGGTACTCGCCGGCATGGCCAAGTTCGACGAAGCAGCCGAACGCATCCTGGACAAGCAGATCTGCATGCGCTGTAACGCGCGCAATCCCGAGCGCGCCGACCAGTGCCGGAAATGCGGCTACGGGAAGCTCCGGCCGAAAGCCAAGGAGCCGCGCTCGGTGTAACTGCCGGTCAAATCGGTTTTCGACCCGTTCACCCGCGTAGCGATGGCACCGTCGTGGATACGTCACCAGCACCGTAGTCGCGGAGTCGTTCTTCCGTCGTCAGCACCGTTGTCCCGGAGTCGTCTCTCCGTCGCCAGCACCGTTCACCCGGAGTCGTTCCTCCGGCACAGTTGGCGAAGCCGGGCCTGTGACGCCGTCGCGGCCGTGGCACGCCGAAGTCACCACAGCCTACTCGGGGTATTTCGGCTCCCGCCGCTTCGCCCGCTCCAGCGCGCGTTCGACGATGTCCCGGACGCTCTCCTCGGCAGTCGCGTGGAACGCCCCGCCGTGGCCCGCGTACATCGCCCCAACGGACGCCGGCATACGGTCGAGCAGTTCCTCCAGACTCCCGATGAGGCGCTCCCGGGACTGGCCCTGCATGTCGGTTCGGCCGAAGCTTCCGTCGTCGAAGGCGCCGTCGTTGTACACCACCACGTCGCCGCTGAACAGCGCCGCCGACGAGACGAACGAGACGTGGTCGGCGGCGTGACCTGGCGTGTGCACCACCTCGTGGTCGCGGTCGCCGATAGTCACCACGTCGCCGTCGTCCAGTTCGTGGCTCCGGCGCGGATGCTCGGCGAAGGCGTAGCAGTCAGCATCGAACGCGTCGAGCACCGCGCCGAGTTCGGCGACGTGGTCACCGTGCTGGTGGGTTACCACCACGCGGTTGATATCGTCGACGTGGTTCCGAATCTCCGCGACGACGCCCGGCATCGCACCGGCGTCGACCAGCGTCGTCGTCTCGCCGTCGACCAGATAGGCGTTGCAGGTGAATCCCTCGGCGTCGGCCGTGACGGTGACCGGGTTCATGCGCCTGTGTTCGGGGCCCGTCGGTGAAAACCCCGGCGGCGGGGTGGCGGCGTCCGGGAGCCCTCAACGGGCCGATTCACTACCGGGACGGCTTCGGCGCGATGAGTTCGACCGGGTGGGTGGTCGTGCGGTCGAGCAGGTCATCGAGCTGGTCGAGACAGGAGGTGCCGCTGGCGACGACCTGCCGAGTCTCGTCGCGCCCGCCGGCGGTGCCCACCGGCTGGCCGTCAAGCTCCCGCAGCTCCTCGGCCAGCGAGTCACCGACCGCGGTGCTCAGGTCGTAGTACTCGGACTTGTACCCGAAACTGCCCGCCATCCCGCAGCACTCCGCGTCGGTCGTCGCCACGTCGTAGCCCAGCCGCGTAAGCACCGTCTCGGTGTAGACGTCGAGGCCGAGCGTGCGCTGCTGGCAGTGGCTGTGGTAGCTGACGCCGCCGGCGCCGTACTGGAGCGCGCTCAGCGCGGCACCGTTCTCCAGCAGGCCGTAGATGTACTCCATGACGTCGTAGCTGTTGTCGGCGATGCGCTCCGCGCGGTCCTCCTCGAGCAGTTTCTCGTAGTCGCTGGTGAACATCGCCACGTCGGATGGTTCAATGACGACAACGTCCCGGCCGTCGTCGAGGTGTGGCTCCAGCGCGTCGGCGGCGTCGCGGGCGCGGCGCCGGGCGGTCGCAATCATCCCCTGGGAGAGCGGGGCGCGGCCGCTCTCGGTCACCGCGGCCAGTTCCACGTCGACGCCCAGCGCCTCCAGCGCCCGGACGGCGGCCTTCCCGCGTTCGACCTGGATGTAGTTCGTGTACGTGTCGGGGAACAGCACGGCATCACGGTCCGGCGCCTCCGCAGGCACGTACGTGTCGACCAGCGATGACCGGCGCTCGAACCAGTCCCGGAGCGACTCCCGCTGGAACTCGGGCAGGTCACGCCGCGAATCGACGCCGAGCCAGCGATCCATCGCCGCCCGCAGGGGGCCGCTGTCGGCCAGCCAGTTCGAGACCGGCGCCGTGGCGCTTCCGACTCTCGCAACCGTCCCGAAGTTACCGAACAGCCGTTTTCCGGGGTCCATCCCCGGTGATTCCTCGTCCGGGACGAGGCCGTCGACGAGGGTGTCGATGCCGTCCGGGTCGGCGCCGCGGTTGATACGGTCCCGGACGACGGTGTTGATCCACGGGATGTCGATTTTGACGGGGCAGGCGTTCACACAGCGTGAGCAGCCGGTACAGAGGTCATTGAACTCGGCTGCTGTCTCCTCGCCCTCGATACCCGCTTCCCACCCGGTTGCGATGCCGCCGGTGTAGGTCTCGCCGCCGAACGCGTGGCCGCCGACGTGCTGGAAGTTAGCACAGGCGTTGCTGCAGGCGCCACACCGGATGCAGTAGAGCGTCTCCCGGAGGTCATCGTCCTCCCGCATCGCCATCCGGCCGTTGTCGACGAGCACGAGGTGGAAGTCGCGCTCGCCCGCCTGCTCCGAAAGCGGCCGATCGGCGGCGTTCGCGAAATCCACGGTCGGCGAGTCCGTCGGGGGCGAGAGCAGCGAGACGTACTGGGAAATCTCCTGGCCGGTCGCGCTCTTGGCGATGAGGTCGATCATCGGCCCCAGATCCTGCACGGAGGGGACGAGCTTCTCGACGCCCGCGACCGCAACGTGGGTGTCGGGCGTGACGGCGGATTTCCGGGCGTTGCCCTCGTTGGTGACGAGTGCGATGGTACCGCTCTCGGCCGCGACGAAGTTCGCGCCGGTCATCCCCACGTCCGCACTGCGGATACGCTCGCCGAGATAGTCACGGGCGAACTGGGTCAGCTCCTCGGGGGTTTCCAGGGGCTTCTCGGGGTCGAACTGCTCGTTGAACAGGGTCGCAATCTCCTCGCGGGACTTGTGGAACCCGGGACCCACGAGGTGCGACGGCGCCTCGTCGGCGACCTGGATGACGAACTCCCCGAGGTCCGTCTCGTAGACGTCGACACCGATGTCCGCGAGGTGCTCGTTGACGTCCAGTTCCTCGGTGGTCATGGACTTGGACTTCACGAGTGTCTCGGCGTCTTCGTCGTCGCAGACACCCTCGATGTAGGCGTTCGCGTCGTCGGCGTCGTCGGCGAGGTAGACGTTGCCGCCGTTTGCCTCGACGGCCTCCGTGACGGTCTCGACCAACTCGGGGATGCGCTCGATGGCGTCTTCTTTGATGGCCCTGGCCTCGTCCCGGAGCTCCTCGTACGCCTCGAACCCCTCCAGGGCCTCGTAGCGCCCGTCGTTCACCGTGGTCGTGTTCTCGTAGACGGCGTCGCCTTCGGTCTCCAGCAGATGCCGGATCCGCTCGGCCGTCTCGCGTCTGCTGCTCATCGGTCGGTGAGCACGACGACGTGGACGTCTTTCGGCCCGTGGACGCCCTCGATGGTCTCGCCCATGTCGGCCGTCGCGCTCGCGCCCGTCGCGAGCACCGTGCTGTCCACGCCGGCCGCGAACGACTCCTCGAGGCGGGCTATCGCCGCCGAGACGTCCGGAATCAGGTCGCTCTCCCGGAGGACGGCGACGTGCCGTTCCGGATAGAGGCCGACCAACTCGTCGCCCGCGGGGCGGGACTCGACCAGCACCGTCCCGTACTCGGCGATGGCGCCGCCGACCGGCGTCACCCCCGTACTCGCGGCCGCCAGTTGGGCCGGCGTCGGGTCGGTCTCGACGGCAGTGCCATCCAGCGAGACGCCGTCGTACGGGAGCGGCGTCCCTACCGCTGGTCGGTCGATGATGCTGGCGAGGGCGTCGACGAACTCGTCGCTCGTCGTGCGCGTCCGGCCAACCGAGCGCGACGCCAGCGACTCCTCGAACGTCGCGAGGGGTGTAGCCATAGCGGACCCAGGAACGTTCCGGTGTTAAAAGCTGGCTCGGTAACGATTCTGCACCACAGCCCGGAGAACGGTTTCGAATCTCCACGAACTGGGCTCTACTGTCAGGGATCTGCCGGCAATTCCGGTACGAGGGTTTATGCCAGCCCACCCGTAACAAGTTAGTGTAATGGGCTTCGGGAGCTACGATGAATCCGAGCAGGAGAATCAACAGCTCGACATGAACGACGCCGACGCCGCGGTCGACGCGGACGGCGGAACCCACGACGGCTCCGTTGAGTTCGACAACGGAGCGAGCAACGACGAACTACTCGACCGGCTTCAGGACATCAAGGACGATTAGCTCCGGCAGTCGAGCGCTCGGCATCGCCTTCTCCGATAGCGAGTCGACGAGCACCTGCGCCGGCGCGGTCGTCCGGGCCGACAGGGTCGTCGACGGCTTCGCCTTCAGACGCTGTACGGTCGGCGGGACCGACGCCACTGCTGTGGTCTGTGACCTCGTCGCCGACCTGCAGCGACCCGACGTCTCGGCGCTCCTGATTGCGGGCGTCGCCCCAGCCTGGTTCAACGTCCTCGAGCTGTCACGCATTCACGAGGTGACTGACTGCCCCGTGCTCTCGATATCCTTCGAGCGAAGTGCGGGCCTCGCACCCGCCATTCGCGACGAGTTCGACGGCGAGGCGTGTCGCCGTCGGCTTGCCAGCTACGAGGCGCTTCCCCCGCGCTACGCAGTCACGGTGAACGACGAGCAGGTGTTCGTCCGCGCGGTCGGCATCGAGACAGGCGTCGATGGTGACGGGACAGGCGGCGCGGAAACCGCTACCGGTGGTGATGGGAGGGCGTTCGACGAGGCCGAGTCGGCCGACGACCGGCCGCCCGAACTCGGTGCCGACTCTGCGGCGGCCCGTATCGTCCGCCGGCACACCCCCGAGGGCGGGCGGCCAGAACCACTCCGGGTTGCCCGGCTGGCGGCCCGCGCGGGCCGAGAGTACGCGGCGTCGGAGCGACGCCGATAAGCCACGGTGCGTCCAGGCGCCGTCAATGATCCACGGCGGGTCCAGGCGACGCCCATAAGCCACCGCGCGTCCAAGCAGCGCCAATGAGCCAGGACGAGCGCGAAGCCGCGGTGGGCCCGATGGTCGCTGCGCTCTCGGTCCGGCGCAACGCCGGCGTCGGCATCGCTGTCGGCCTGCTGCTCGCGGCGCTCGCGTATCTCGTCCGCGTGTTCGAACTCGCCGGCCCGTTCGGCGGCACTCGCCAGTTCCCGGTCCTCGGGGAGACTGGCTGGTTCCTCCTGCTCGCGTTCGTGCTTGCGAGTTCCACCGCGCTGCTGGTGGCGTCGCTGCTGACAGTACTGTCGCTGGCTTGGCTCCTTCGCGACCCCGAGGCCGCCGAATAGTGTCCTGCACTCAGTCGAGTCCCGACTCGAACGGTTGAGCGAAGCGCCCCGAGGCCCGCCGAGTGGCGGCATGGCGTTGGTCGCGTACCGGCCTATTCGTCGTACAGCTCGGGGTCGCCAGCAAGCTCCGAGAGCCGTTCGGCCCCGGCCCGGGTCCCTTTCGCGATCAACACGTCGCCGACCTGAAGGTAGGTATCGGCGCCCGGTGACACGACCCACTCGGTCTCCTCGCCGGGACGGCGGATGGCGATGACCCGCATACCCGTTTCGGTCTGGAGCAACAGTTCCCCGAGAGTGTTCCCCGCGATTTCGGCGTCCTCGGTGACCGTGATGCGGACGATTATCTCGTCGCTCTCCTCGACGGCGGCGGCGACGACAGGATGGGCGTCGAGCCCCCGGAGCACGCCCTCGCTGAGTTCCAGGGCGGCGTCGCTGATGACCTCGGTCGCCGAGGCCAGATGAACCAGCCCCCGGAGATCCACCGGGTCGTCGAGGCGGCTGGCTGCCTGGAGCGTCCACGCCTCGAAGCGGGACTTCAGCGCGTCGACCTCGGCCTCGAGGACGGCCACCTCCTCGGCGACCCCCTCGCTGTTGAACAGGACCGAGCCGTACGCGAGGTCCACCGCGAGTTCGGACATGTTTTTCATCAGGATGATGGAGTCGACGGCCCGTTCCAGGTCCTCGGCGGGCGCTTCCGGCGGCTCGGGCGAGACGTAGCGCTCGCCGGTGGCTGCCTCGTACACCGCGGCAAGCCCCTCGCCGAAGCCACGGAGGAGGAGCGCGTCGTTTGCCTCGATTCCCGTAGTCTCGCCGGGGTTCGTAATCCAGGCCTCCTTGCCCGTCCGGTTCGCGCGGCGGATGGCGATGACGCGGACGCCGGTTTCGGTCTCCATGTTGAGGTCGCCCAGCGTCTCCCCGACGTACTGGGAGTCCGGCACCACCCGGGCCCGGACCAGCGATTCCGCCGCCTCCGGGATTGCCGCGCGCATCGCCTCGGGGAGGCCGATATCCTCCAGGACGACCTTGGCAATGTCACCGGCGGCGTTGGCAATCTTCTCGGCGGCGGCGACCACGCCCAGCACGGGCGCCAGCGCCTCGGCGTCCTCGGGATTGCGTGACGCCATCAGCAGGCTCATCCGGGCTTTCAGCTGGAGGACGTCCATCCGCTCCTCCAGCGCCAGCACCTCCTCGGCCACCTCGTCGCTGCCCGAGAGCACCGCCGAGTACGAGAGGTCGATGAGCAGCTCGGCGGTGTCTTTCATCTCGGACAGCAGCTCCTTCACGCTGACCGGTTCGTACGCCACCTCGGAGTTCATACCCGCCGTTTCAGTTGGCCGGGGCAAAAGGTTGTCCCGTGGTCGTCGGCGACCGAACGACACGCTTTTTTCGCGACCGGAGAAAACGCTATGTCATGGCAGATGAACTCAAAGAGGGGCTAGAAGGTGTCGTCGTCGCCGAGTCCGAACTCAGCTATATCGACGGCGACATCGGGAAACTCGTCTACCGGGGACACGCCATCGAGGAACTCGCCGAGAACGCGACCTACGAGGAGGTGCTCTATCTGCTCTGGCACGGCTCGCTCCCGACAGCGGCGGCGCTTGAGGAGTTTACGGCCACGATGGCCGCCGAACGTGCCGTCGACGACGCCGTGCTGGAGGCGCTGGCGGAGCTCGCCGCCGCCGACGAGGCGCCGATGGCCGCCCTTCGCTCGGCGGTGTCGATGCTCTCGGCCAGCGACGCCGAATCCGCCGCCGACCCGACCGACCAGGACGCCACGCTCCGGAAGGGCCGTCGCATCACCGCCAAAATCCCGACCCTGCTGGCGGCCTATCAGCGCCTGCGCGACGGTGCGGAGCCGATAACCCCGCGCGAGGACCTGAGCCACGCCGGTAACTTCCTCTACATGCTCACCGGCGAGGCGCCGGACGATGTCGCCGAGGAGACGCTGGACATGGCGCTGACGCTCCACGCCGACCATGGACTCAACGCCTCGACCTTCACGTCGATGACCATCGCCTCCACGCTCGCGGACGTTTACGCCGCCGTCTCCGCCGGCGTCGGCGCGCTCTCTGGCTCGCTCCACGGCGGCGCGAACCAGGATGTGATGGAGACACTCATCGAGGTCGAGGAGTCCGACAAGGGCTCAGTCGAGTGGGCAAAAGATGCCCTCGACGCGGGCCGCAAGATTCCGGGCTTCGGCCACCGCGTCTACAACGTGAAGGACCCGCGCGCGGTGATTCTGGAGCAGAAATCCAGAGAGCTCGGTGACGCCTCCGGTGAGAAGAAGTGGTACGACCACGCAAACGACATCGAAACCTACCTCGTCGAGGAGGAGAACTTCGCTGAGAAGGGCCTCGCACCCAACGTCGACTTCTACTCGGGGACGGTCTACTACCAGCTCGGCATCCCCGTCGACATGTTCACCCCGATTTTCGCCATGAGCCGCGTGGGTGGCTGGGTGGCCCACGTGCTCGAACAGGTCGAGGACAACCGCATCATGCGGCCCCGCGCGAAGTACACCGGGCAGAAAGACGCCGACTGGGTCCCCATCGACGAGCGGTAGGGGTAGCGTTCGGAGGCTCGACCTCTCGGAATCGGGCGGATTCGCGGTACGTCTCTTTCACATCGACCGGTCGTGTCAGTGTCTCGTTCATAGGTCGACAGGTCGTGTCAGTCCCTACTTTCGCCCGCGGGTCACGATCACCACGCTACTCAGCAGCAGACAGCCAACCAGTCCCGCGAAGGCGAGGTCGTAGGTGAGGAACTGCCCGGCGGCGCCGACGTACGTCGTCCCGAGCGAGCCGACACCGATGTAGAGCGACCGCATCGCGCCGAGGTCCCCGCCCATGCTGTCGTTGGGGAACGAATCCATCAGGTGCGCCTGCATCACCGGCGGATACGCCATCAGCCCCGCCGAGAACACTGTCACCCCGCCGAGTATGACTGCGGGCGTCGTCGAAAGCACCACGGCCGAGAGTGCGGTGGCGGCGACGGCGAGGACCGCCGGCGCGAGTAACCCCCGCGGCACCCGGTCACCCAGTCCACCCGCGAGCGGTTTGACGACGGCGCCGACGACGAACAGCGCCGCGAATCCGGCGTTGGCGACAGCGCTGGGCAGCCCCTTCGAGAGGAGATACGTCGGGAGAAATCCCACTGCGGACTGCCACGTGAACGCGTACAGCGTATAGGCCAGCAGCAGCCAGCGCAGCTGTGGCGCCGCGAGAAACCGCCTGACGGTCTCGCCCACCGCGAGGTCAACCGTGGCGAACTCGTAGCCCTCTCGGCTCCAGCGATGCAGCGAGAGCGCAACGCCCAGAAGGACCAGGACCACGGGGAGAAAGGCGTTTCGCCACCCCGCGACGGCGAGGACGACGGTGGCGATGCCGGCGGCGATAATGCCACCCGCGTCGCCGGAGGCGGTGTGGAGGCCGAACGCCTGCCCACGACGCTCCACGAACAGGTCCGAGACCAGTCCCCGGGCCGGCGTCGGGTAGAGTCCGGCGCCGAGACCGACGACGATGGCGCCCGCGAGGAAGGTGAGATACGTCGGCGCGCCCGCGAACGCGAGAAAGCCCGCCGAGATGAGCGACAGGCCACCCACGAGTAGCGTGGTCCTGGAAAGCTGGTCCGAAAGCCGGCCGCTGGGATACTGCAGCAGCGCGTAGATGCCCCAGATGGTGGTGATGGCGAACCCGGCCTGCGTGCTCGTGATGGCGAGGTCCGCCCGAATCGCCGGCAACAGCGGCGAGACCAGCAGCCGGCCGGTCTGGATGAACATCCAGCCGATTGACACGGACAGCAGCAGTCGGCCCGAGTAGCCGCCGACCAGCCGTTCGGCCTCACCGCCGTCGCTCAGTGTCACTACCTGGATGGCGACGCGCCGGCCACTTGAACCCGTTCCTTCCGGCGATTCCGACCACGACCGCCCGGCCGGTCAGGCGTCGTTTTCGAACCGATACCGGTCGGTCGGACTGCCGCCGAACGACGGTCCCCGACCGAGATGCTCGAAGCCAGCGCCCTCCAGCGCCGCCCGCAGCGCGTCGTCGTCCTCGCCGACGAGCGCTTCGACGGGGAGCCCCTCCGACCGCGCGAAGCCCAGTGGCTCGTCCAGGAGCCGTTCGCACGCGTCGCGGTCACCCCCGAACTGGGTGACGTGGAGCACCCCGTTTCGAACGTCGAAACTGACGAAGCCGTGGACGTCGTCGGCTCCGGGGGTGCGCTCGTCGTCCCGGTTCGCTCCAGTGGCGTCGGCTGCAGCCGTCTCCGCGGCGTCGGGCGCGTTCGACTTTGCAGTGTCGTCCGCATTCCGCTCCACGGCGCCGTCCGTCGCCCACGTCCCGTCGTCGCCGTCGTCGACGAGCAGGCGGACGCTGCGGTCGTGGATGATGTTCCGCAGCACCGCCGGTGGCGCGTCGGTCAGCGCGGCGAGCGCTGGCGCGTCGCCCTCGACGGCGTCCCTAACCTGCATGGGGGGGTTGTGGCGTGGATGCGGCATAAACGCCAGGACTCACAGGACCGCGTCGAGAGACACAGTTATCCGGCACCTGCTGCAACGAGGGGTATGAACGGAACCCACGACAGGGCGGGTGGTCGGCGGTGCGGGTAGTCGCGAAGTTCGGCGGCACGTCGCTCGGCTCAGGCGACCGCATCAATCGCGCCGCGGACTCAATCAGCGACGCCGTCGACGCGGGCAACCAGATCGCCGTCGTCGCCAGCGCGATGGGGTCGACTACCGACGACCTGCTGGAGAAAATCGAGTTCGATGCCGACCCGGCGGACCGCGCCGAAATCGTCTCGATGGGCGAGCGCACCTCCGTCCGGATGCTGAAGGCGGCGCTGTCGGCGCGTGGCGTCGACGCGACGTTCGTCGAACCGGGACATCCCGACTGGCCGGTCATCACCAACGAACGCGGCGAGCTCGACCTCGAGGAGACCCGCCGCCGCGCCGAGGCGCTCGCGGCGAAACTCGAAGACTCCGTCCCGATCATCACGGGCTTTCTCGCCGAGGGCCCCGACGGCGGTGTGACGACGCTGGGTCGCGGGGGGTCGGACACGACGGCGATGATGCTCGGCCAGCAGTTCGACGCCGACGAGGTGGTCATCGTCACCGACGTCGAGGGCGTGATGACCGGCGACCCGCGGGTGGTCGAGGGCGCGCGCAACGTCGGCAGCATCACCGTTGACGAACTCCGCAACCTCTCGTTCCGCGGCGCCGAAGTCGTCGCCCCCTCCGCGCTCGTCTACAAGGACGAACAGCTCGACGTCCGGGTGGTTCATTACCAGCACGGCGACCTGCTCGAGGGCGGCACGAGCATCGAGGGGAGCTTCGAACATCTCATCGACATGGAGGAGCGACCGCTCTCCTGTCTCACCATCGCGGGTCGGGCGATTCGGAACCGGCCCGGCATCCTCGCTGAACTCTCGGAGGCGCTCCGGCAGGAGGAGATCAACGTCGACGCCGTCGCCAGCGGGATGGACTCGCTTACCTACTACGTCGAAACGGCCGTGGCCGAACGCGCCGAGGCGACGCTCCACGACGAGGTGGTCACGGACGACTCGCTCTCCTCGATTACCGTCGAGGACGACATCGCGGTGATACGGGTCACGGGCGGCGAACTCCCCAACCAGCCGGGTGTCATCCAGACGTTGGTCGACCCGCTGGCTGATGCCGGAATCAACATCCACGACCTGATCACCTCGGCCACGTCGGTCGCCATCTTCGTCGCCTGGGAGGACCGCGAGGAGACGCTGGGTATCGTCCACGACCTGTTCTAGGCTCGCTCTCCGTCCGCAACCGCCCCGCATCCCTGCCCTGACCTGCCGGCTGCTGTACAGCCCTGGTCACCCGCGTACACGCCTGGCACGCCGGAATTATACGGGTTCTCCTCGCTCGTTCAGCTATGCGCTCGCACAAGGCGACGATGGTCGCCCCCATCCGGTTGCTCCCTCGCCAGGAGCGCGAGGCAGCGCTCGTGGCCGCCGGATACAACGTCTTCAATCTCGACAGCGCGGACGTCTTCGTCGACCTGCTGACCGACTCGGGGACGGGCACGATGAGCAACGCCCAGTGGGCCGCGATGCTCACCGGCGACGAGGCGTACGCTGGCAGCGATAGCTTCCAGGAACTCGAGGCTGCGGTGCGGGACGTGCTGGGCTTCGAGCACGTCGTTCCCGCCCACCAGGGTCGGGGGGCGGAGAACGTCCTCTACGGCGCCCTCGTCGAAGACGGCGACGTGGTGCTCAACAATGCCCATTTCGACACCACCCGCGCACACGTCGCCGCGAACGGCGGCGAGGCGGTGGACTGCCCGGTCGCCGAGGGGACCGACATGGACGCCGACGCGCCGTTCAAGGGGAACTTCTCCGTCGAGTTTGCCCGGCAACTGGTCGACGACATCGGCGCCGCGCAGGTCCCCGTCGTCATCCTGACGATTACGAACAACTCGATGGCCGGCCAGCCAGTGAGCATCGAGAACACCCGCGAAGTCGCGGCGTTCGCCGCCGATATCGACGCGACGTTCGTCGTCGACGCCTGCCGGTTCGCGGAGAACGCCCACTTCGTCCAGCGGCGCGAACCCGGGTACGCCGGAAAGTCGATTGCCGCCATCGCCCGCGAACAGCTCGGCCACGCCGACGCCTGCGTGATGAGCGGGAAGAAAGACGGCCTCGTGAACATCGGCGGATTCGTCGCCGTCAACGACGACGCGCTGTTCGAACAGTGCCGCCAGCGTGGCATCCTCTTCGAGGGGTTCTCGACGTACGGGGGGATGGCGGGCCGGGACGTCGCCGCGTTCGCCGTCGGCCTCCGGGAGGCCGTCGACCCGCCGTACGTCGCCGAACGGGTCGCACAGGTTGAGGCGCTCTGCGAGCTGCTCGACGACCGCGGCGTGCCGGTCTACCAGCCGGCCGGTGGCCACGCCGTCTACATTGACGCCAACGCCGCACTCCCGCACATTCCCCGTGAGGCGTTTCCGGGGCAGGCGTTCGTCTGTGAACTCTATCGCGAGGGCGGCGTCCGCGGGGTGGAGTTGGGTCGCTTTGCCTTCCCCGAGACCGACCGTCGCGACCTCGTTCGCCTCGCGCTCCCGCGACGGACCTACGGCCCCGACCACGTGGACCACGTCGCCGACACCGTTGTGGCCGTCTGCGAGCGAGCCGATGCAATCACCGGTCTCGAAATCGTCTCCGAGCCGTCGCGGCCCGAACTTCGCCACTTCTCCGCCGAACTCGAACCGCTCGACTCAACCCCGACCCCGCACGCTGACTGACCCAGCGGCCGCTCCCGCTACGGGTTGCCGTTCTCGATGGCCGTTGCGAAGCCGTTGCCGGTGCGCTCGACGCCCATCGCGCAGACGGCGTGCTCGAACGGCGCGCTGTACGCCTCGGTGGCGGCCTCGCCGGCGCTCCCGGCGTCGAACGCGAACGTTTCCGGGTCCTGCTTCTCGTAGGTAGCGACGAGCGTCGGTTCCTCGACGGCCTCCACGAGCAGCGCGTCTCGCCGGACGGTCCCAATGAACGCCTCGCCGTCGGGCGCCGGGCTGCCACCGTTCACCGGGCGCTCACGTGCTCCGCTGGCGAGGATGCCCGCGATGCGCGGCGTGTCGTAGTCGTCCTTCTCGTAGTCCAGCGCAAGCAGACTCTCCGCGAGGGCGTCCCGCGCCGGGTAGCCCAGCGCGAGTTTCTCCGCAATCGGGTCGACGTGGCTGCCGTTCCCGAGGACGGCGTGCCCGCGTTCCTCCCGGTAGCAGTTGTAGGAGACGTAGGGGTTCTCCGTCTGCTCGGCATCCGCTGTCGGAAGTACCGTGACCGTATCATCCCGCTCGACGGCTTTCCGGTTGGGGAACGAGCGCGAAGAGACTCGATAGGCTGCCAGATCCGGGGCGACGACGAGGAAGCGGCCAACGTACATACGCCCCGTGGGGGTGTGGCGGGCAAGTAGATGGTGGTTCCGTTCGGTTCGCGGGTCCCACGACTGTGCAGACCACCGGCCAAGAGTGCGAGATGGCGGCCGGTAGTCGACTCCGTAACACTCATACTTGCGAACGGAGTAGCCTGGATTGCGACGAACGCCGCCCGCCCGCACGGCGGAATCAGTGTCAGAACAGTTCCATGGGGTAGTGGCCAATCCTGAAGCCTTCTGGGGGCTTCGACCCAGGTTCGAATCCTGGTGGAACTACTACTTCGGACGTTCGAATCCTTACAGCCGTTGGCTTCTTATTGAGATTGGGAGACGGTTCGCGATAGGACGCTGCGGCGCGCCTGCGTCTCGTTCCACTAGCGCTTTCGGCTCCATGCGTGTCCGTGTGCCCCCCCTCCCAAATCCTAGAGCCAACGAGCGCATCAGCGCAAGCCACAGAGAAAACATCACCTTGCGGGTTCGACTTATTCTAGTGATTCGGACGTCTCGACGGAACCTAGCACGCTCACTCGTCGATGCTCAGAACCTCGTCTAAATCCCGAATTTCACGCAGGCTACGTTCGAGCCGACTCAATACCTCCTCACGGTTCCGCTCCCGTAGTTTATCTAAGCGGCGCTCGTTGTAATTTCGGATCTGTTCGATATCTTTGTTCTGTTCTTGGATTTCCTTGATTATGGCTTGGAGGTCATCGACTACGCCTTCTCTGTCAATCTCTTCGACGATCCGATCCAACAACGCCTTTGCCTCGGACTCCTCGCTTTCTAGCGCTTTCTGCTTCTTTTGGTATTCGACTTCATTTGCGTGCATTTCGACCAAGGCGTACCGCGCCAGGAGGTAGGCAACCTCGAACGCCTCCGGTCGGAGGACAAGGATTCCATCGCCGAAGTTCCAGTAGTCGATGTCGCTGTGTCGGACCTGCGATGGCATGTCGGTCGTGACCAGAAAGCCGATCTCCGCGTCGCGTTCCTCTACGTAGTCTTCGAGTTGGTCGATGTGCTTTGATTTATGCTCTTTGACGTTCTTGCTCTCGATGACGATCGTTCCGGCCGCCTCACCGTCGTCGCGGACTTGTATCGTGAGATCCTCTTCGTTTTGACCGCCCTTCTGGACGACGTTATCGCCGAGGTTGAGGTTCCGGGCTCGGGTCGCGAGTTCGAACTCCTGCTGCGTGCCGGAGTGGTACGAACCGGTCGTGAGGTCCGAGAGCTTATCGTTGACCGTGTTGAGCTGTCCCTCTACCTTGTCACCGAGGGAGTCGAGTTGTCCTTGGACGGCGTCGGGTAGTTGCTCTTTCTCGAGTTCGTCGATCTCCTCCTTTACATCGCGAAGCTGGTCACGCTCCTTGCGCCACTCATCGGCCTGCTCCTCCAACTCTTCGGCGGTCGACTCGATCCGTTTGAGGTACTCTTCGAGTTCGGCGAAACTCTCCTGAAACTCGATGGTTGGCTCTCCCATATCCTCGATCGCCCGGGTTGCGTGGATCCCTACACGGAGGACGAGACCAATCCGGCCGTCGCGGGTCGTCTCACAGAGTTGCGCGAAGTCCTCGTCCGAGATGCCGCGGTCCCCGAGCTGGTCGCGAAGCGTGGTTGGGTCATGATCCGCGCCGCAGAACGGACAGCCCACCTTCCCGTCTTCGACGAGGCTTTCTAGCGGCTCTCCCTTCTCAGTAGCCATAGGTAAAAATGGATTCGTGTCCGATGGGCTTGAATATCGGGGTGAATGTGGACACTAAATGCATCGCGTGAACCTTCACAGCCCTCTCCTGGGTCTACACGAGCCCAGCCTGCTGGTCAAGAGCCAGGGCATCGCTTTTGTCATCGCGTGATGAGGTTGACGCATGAACCTCTGGGCCGTGCCCGTTGACGAGAGGTCTTTCCAGCGAACCCTCGCGGAGCCAACCGATCTCTAAGTTTGGGGGGTGCCCAAACTCGTTCCCCGCGAAGGCTCTCGTCTGGAGCGTGCGGACTGACCCTGAGCAAGGGTCATGGGAGCGTAACCGCCGCAACCTCGAACGGATGGACCGGGGCGACCAGCTGCTGATCTAACGCAACTCGATGAGTCGGTACACGGCGACCGGCCTTGTCGGTCCGATGACCGAGACTCAGTACATCCGCGACGAGTACTGGGGGGCCGGCGCTTGATGTCTACGTCGTGGAGAACTACGACGACTCGATGATGTTGAGCCGGAGGTTGTGAACCAGATTCTTGACTACGAGAAATCGTTCTGGCCGCAGGGGTTCTGGCGCGTTACCCATAACCGTCCTACCGACCGTGTGGTCCGCCGGTTCGACATCTATCCCCACGCGAATTGCATAAATATTAATTCACCCCCAGGGGTCTGGACTATTGGCCCGTTAGGGCCGCCCGCAACGGGCTAAAACTTGGGCTCGTAGCTCAGTCAGGCAGAGCGGGTGCTTGATAAGCACGCGCCCCCGGGTTCAAATTCCGGTGCGTTGGACCGCGAGGATTATGGGAGTTCGACTCTCTCCCGGTCCCCCCGAAGGCCGCGTTACTCTTGATAAACCACCGGAGAGAGTAATCAGCAAAGATTCGAACCTCGGACACTCTGCCCCTGGTGGAACTATCCGTCGCCCATCGTTCTTCAGTGAGTTCCGACGTAACTCGACATCGAGTTCACTCCGAGAAGCAACCGGCTACGGGGCACAGTTCACCTGTGCCCACGTACCGGGCTGTTTCAGTACCGGCAACCTTCACTGGACGGTGCCACACCACCGCCCAGCAACCCCCCCACTCCCCGGATGAACCGGTCGATTCGATCGACAGCCCAACACAGACAGCGTTGTGTCACGTTACGAACTCCGGCACTACCCCGAGTTCGTGAGTTAACGTACGACCTGGGTACACCTGAACGTAGGGCCTAACTATTTAGCCAATCCCACGGCTACCGGGTTCGAAAAGTGGCAATGGAAGAGGACCGAGGCCGACTGTGGGGGTCGGCACGGACCGATTCCGCCTGGTGGGGTGATGCCGGAATGGGATGAACGGCGGGTGGGCCTCCTCCTTGCGCAGATAAGCGAACGAAGGATTGACGGATGGAAGCATTCGCTATATAGATAGCGTGGTCCACTTACTAGGGGCTATATTGATAGTTTCCGGATGCAGACCCCTGTCCACGAGGCGTCTCAAACCCGGTGCTATCGAGCCGCTCCCGGCGGCCTGCCAGGACCTCAATTCCCACGAGGGCTCGCTACTTCTCGACGTCGAGCAACGCCACGCGCTCGAGCACCACATCCGGGAGGCTCCCCGTCGCGGCGGCCATCTCCGCGTCGCTGACGTCGAAGAACGCTCGCACGGCCGTCTCGTCGTATTCCCCCAGGATGTCGCCAGCGGATGGCCCGCCTGTCCGGTTCGCGTCGCCTTCGTCCGACGCGCCTGTTCGGTCCGGGTCGCCTTTGTCCGACGCGCCTGTTCGGTTCGCGTCGCCGATGTCCAGGGATTCCCGGAGCGACGCCACGGCCGCTCGCTCGGCTGCCGCGTCACCGTCCGGCGAGTCGACCAGTACCACGACGCGGTTCTTGCCCTCGGAGACGCCCATCTCCAGCGCGCGGTTGATCTGGCGCCGGCCGGCAGCGTAACAGAGGATTTCGACAGCCCGCTCCCGAGCCACGTTTTCCCCCCGGGCGATGGCACGGTCCGCACGTTCGACCGCCCGCTGGAGGTGGGCCTCCGAAACCACGTAGTCGGCGTCGAACGCCTGGACGGTGGTCGCGGTTTCCGCGGCGATGTCGTCAACGGTGGCGAGGAACTCGTCCAGGGCCTCGACAGTCAGGACGCCATCGAGCAGGCGCATCTATTCGAAATCCCCCAGCGAGGCCTGCCCGTCGCCGTCCCCGTTCTCCGCTGTGGCGGCAGCACGGCGGGCGTCGCCGTCCTCGCTCACGTCGTCCATCGACGGGTCCTCGCGGCCGACGTTCTCCAGCACCGTTTCGGCGGTTTTCTGCCCCCGGAGCGCGCCGAGAACGACGGATTTGTCCGCCCCGCGCAGGTCGGCGCGGCTCTCGATTCCCGCCTCGTAGAGCCGGCGGGCGCGCTTGCGGCCAACGTTGCGGACCCCGGCGAGGTCCAGGAGCTCCTCCCGGACGCCGTACTCCACGCGCTTTTTCCCCTCGCGGACGGCGACGACGTTCGAGAGGTCGAGTTCACCGGCCAGGCGCTCGGCGGCATTGAGCAGCCACCGGGCGGTGTCGACCTTTCCACGGATATCCCCCGGCCCGATGCCGTAGCGCTCGGTGATGCGGTCCTCGTCGATTTCGCCCGCCCAGTCCTCCAGCATCCGGGCGGTTTTGAGCGCGGCGAGCCACTCCTCGAACGCCACGTCGTCGTACTCCGAAGGGGTCCGGCCCAGGAGTTCCTCCTCGCGCTCGAACAGCTCCTCCTCGTAGACCTCCCTGTCCCCGGACTTCAGGTAGAGCTGATACATATCCGGCGTGCGGGAGACGAGATGGTACAGGCCAAGCGCGGAGATGTCGGTTGGTTCCACGTCGGCAGGGTCGTCGACATCCGCATCCTCCGCGGTCGTTTCTCCATCCGCCGCCGTCGGTTCGGCGTCCCCGCTATCGAGCAGTTCGTTCCCGGAAACGAAGCCGGTGGACGCATCAGCCTCCTCGTCGAACGAGCCCCGGGAGCCGTACTCACCGCCTCGCTCATCTCCGCCCGCCTCGGCGCCGGTCAGGCCGTCGATGATGGTGGCGGCGCTCATCGGGTCGAGGTAGAGCCGTGAGACGGT
>CAYXXM010000005.1:0-21722 GCA_964469085.1 uncultured Haloferacaceae archaeon | reverse complement strand
ACCGATCTCCGGGTTATGAGCCCGGCGGAATCTCCTGGCTATCCCATCCCGCTACAGAAAACGAGACGGGTACGACGGTTAAGGGTTATGTTTGACCGCCGTATGCCGGTTCTCCCGGTTCAGAACGCGCCGCCAATCACCCTGCTGTAACCCGCCAGGTGAAGAGACTCTCGAGCACGTAGTTCAGCAGGAGCGAGGTGGCGATGGCCATCGGGAACGTCGCCAACTCCCAGAGATCAACACCGAAGAGCGGAATCCTGATTGGGAGCCGTGTCAGCAGCCACACGACAACGACCTGGACCGCGACGCCGCCGCTCCGGACCAGATTCGACTTCAGGAAGCGCCGTACAACGGCGAGCCGACCGTCGATGCCGTGGCCGGCGAACGTCCAGTGCTCGTTCACGAGGAACATGATGAGAATCGCCACCTCCGCGCCGATGAGTTTCGACAGCTCGGGCGCGACGCCGAGGCCGACTGTCAGGACTGAACTGGTCGTGATGTCGAAGGCGGCCCCCACCAGCCCGACGGAGACGAATTGGCCGAACCGGCTGACCGTCAACAGTTCGTCGCGAACGTCGCTCACTGCAATCCCCGTTCGACCAGCGGCTGGCGGTTGGAGCGCGACGCGAGCAGGCTATGGAGCCGACTGCCCCGCACGAGGTTCGCCCGGTGACGTGCCCGCAGCAGTCCGGTGAACATCGAGATGGTATCCGAGACCGGGGCGACGGTGGATTCGGGCTGGTCTTCCCAGACCACCGGGACCTCGGTGATTCGCCCGCCAAGGGCCCCGGCGACGGCGAGCAGTTCGATGTCCCACGCGAATCCCGATTCGTAGAGATGGCGACGAAGTCGCGCCCAGAAGTTTGCCGAAACGGCCTTCGCGCCACACTGGTAGTCGTGGAGGTTCGGCTCCAGCAGCCGCCGGGCCAGCCAGGCGAAGGCGTCGCCGAGGAACCGCCGCAGCACTTTCTGGTGGGACTTGACCGTCGCGTCCGGGTGGCGTCGGGAGCCGGCGGCGAGGTCAACCGTGCCCGACACGACGGGGTCGATGACGTCGGCGATGGAGTCCGCCGGCGTCGATCCGTCCGCGTCAGCGAACGCCAGCACGTCGGTATCGAGCGCGTCGAGCCCGTCGGTGACCGCGGCACCTTTCCCGCGTCGCCGGTCCGCGACGTGCACCGTTGCCGGAAGCGTCGACAGCGACTCGGCGTCGCCCGGGTCGGGGTCGTCGAGTTCAATGCGGAGCTCCGTCGGCGAGAGTCGCTCCTCGAGCTGGCGGACGTACCGCGAGAGGCGGTCCACGTCGGGCCGGTAGGCGGGGACCACCACGCCGACGGAGCGGGACATGTCCCCTGATTTTGCGGCAGGGGAGAAAAAGCGTCCGAACTCTCGCGTCGGGAATCGCCATCCCTGTCGCGCTACGGGAAGCGGCACAGCCCCCTCGTTGCGTTACGAGATTCGCCATCCCTGTCGCGCTACCGCCGCCGACTCATCCCCACTGACCGAGGCCAGTCTGTTCCTGCCCGGACTTCACTTCGTCCCACGAGAGCCCGAGGGCCTCGATGACCCGTTCGATCGGGCCCTTCAGGGTCTTCGCGAGCATCTTGTCCCAGTCGACCTCGAAGCTGTCGGGCACCTCATCGGCGTACTCGAAGCAGATGACGTCCGGGTTGCGCTTGAACTCGGCGTAGAGCGGGTCGGTCTGCGGGTCGAGCGCGTTCGGACCGGACTCCATCTCCTGCCAGAATTCGGGATGGACCTTCTCCAGGTAGAGGCGCTTGGGCTTGGAGCCACGCTGGAAGTTCGTGCCGAGCAGCAGGTTGGCGTACTTCGCGCCGCGGACCTGTGCCGTGTCGGTGTCGTACGCGTCGAGGCGTTGCCCGATTCCACCGGGGATGCCGACCGTCTCCAGGTCGACGTCACCCTCCTGGAACTCGGTGATGACGTCGTGGAGATACTCCTTTACGCCGTCGAGGTCACCGCCCCGGACGATCATGTCGATGACCGCCTTCTGGACCCGCTTGGTGATGGCCGCGATGTCCGAACGCTTGTACTCGAAGCCGGTGATGTCGATGTCGTCGACGTGCTTGCCTTCCTTCCAGACGATGTGACCGGCGTAGCGTTTCTTCTTGCCGGCCTGGAAGAACCGCCGGTAGAGCTTCTCGAACTCGATCTCGAAGCGGTGGTCCTCGGCGCCCAGTTCCTCGGCGGCGAAGTCGTCGTAGCGCTGGTTGATGTGCTCCTCGATGGCGAAGGACTCCTCGATGGCCTCCTCCTCGGACACCGTTTGGCCAAGTGACAGCATAACCGAATCGGTGTCCCCGTATGCCACCTCGTGCCCGATCTCTTCGGCGGCCATTTCGGTGAACTCGATGACCTCCCGACCCGTCGCCGTCACCGCCGCGGCGCCCTCGGTGTCGTAGAGGCGGAAGCGATCCCACCCCGAAACGCCGTAGAGTGATTGACCGACGAACTGGAACGTGCCATTTCGCCCCGCCAGCAGGGAGTGGTTATCCGCGACAGTGACGCAGTAGACGCCGTTCTCTGCGGTACTGGTCGAACTACTCCGATGCATGCGGAGGGTGTTCTTCGCGTCCTCGGCGACGTAGATGCGCCACGACCCGCTGTTTTTCCCGTAGTTGGTTGTCAGCCCGAGGTGGGTACAGAGCCGGAGCACGTCGTCGCGGAGTTGCTCGCTGGAGGTGGTGTACCGCCACGAGTTCGGCTGTCGGTCCCCGTCACCTGCAACGAGTGTATCGAGGAAGCGCTGTTTCTCCCGCTCGGTCAGGTCGAACACGAACTCCGGAATCTGCTTCTCGAAGCTGTCCCCGCCACAGAGACGTTCGAGCATCTCGCCGAACAGCCGCGAAGTGAACTGGTAGCTGCGGTCGTCGACGTAGTAGTCGAAGCCCATCCGGTCGAGCAGTTCACCGATGGCGGCGTGGTCGCTCTTCGCGGGGCTGGTTCCTTCGACGTTCGCCCCGCCGTCAGCTACCGTGGGCTTCTGCTGTGCGATTTTGACTGTCGTCGCCGAGCCGCGGAGTTTCTCCCCGAACTGCTTCTCTTCGGAGGTGTAGACGTTCCCCTCCGTGACGTACCAGGCGAGCAGGTCGAGGAAGTCGTCACCGTCGAACGTCCGCGGAATCCACTTCCGCCCGGATTCCCGGTGGATGAAGCTCTGCTCGCACACCGACTCGATGTACTCCCGGTGTTCGGCATACTCTTCGGCGTCGAAGACGTAGCCTTCCTGCCCGACATCGTTCTTCTTCACCTTGTCCGGGTAGTAACCGAGTTCTGCGGCGAAGGTGTGGCCGTGCACCTCCGGTCGAACCCACAGTTCGTACTCTCCCTCCACGAAGTCGACGAGGTCGACAGTACCGAGTTCCTCGCCATGGTCGGTGCTCCAGCCGTGTGGCAGTTCGTAGTTCGTCGCGTGGTCGAGGTCGCCCGCCTCGACGAAGCTATAGTCCTCCTCAGTGATGCCGTTGGTCTCGTTTTTCCGGACGAGCATCCGGTGGTTCGGCGTCACCCGGAAGTCGATTTTGCTCGTCTGGATATCCATCAACTCTCCGTTGTACTCAGGATAGGCGTGCGTCTCGGTGACGGGTTTGACCTCCATCTCCTCGGTTTCGTGGTCGAGTGAGTACACCTCGTCGCCGACGCCGATGTCGCGGATGTTCCGCACGCCCTCTGGTGTGAGCACGTCCGTGTCGGGCGTGAAGCAGTTCATAACCACCTTGACACTCCCCTGCTGCTGGTCGTACTGCTCGTACTCGGGAGTCCCTGGTTCGTGCTGGTCCCGGAGCGTCTTCTTCTCCTCACGCTCTGTGAGGAGTTCGTCAATCATCTCCCGCATGATGCCGTCCGGTTCCTTGCGGAAGTGAGTCCCGTCGGGCGCACGGTAGGTCTCGCCGTCGTAGGAATCGGGGTCTACCTTCGTCTCCGGCGAGGAGTTGATGGTCGCCATCGACATCGGGTAGAGGCTCTTGAGGTCGAGCACCGTGACGTTCTCCATCACCCCGGTAATCGGCTCGAACACCGCGCCGCCCTCGAACTCCTCGGCGGCCTCCTGCTGTCCCTTCGAGGGGAGCGCGAACTCGCCGTAGGCTTTGTGGAGCACGTACATGTCCACGGCGTCGCCCGCGGTCGGCGCGTCCTCCAGTTTACAGCCGACCAGCGAGCGCACCTCGCTCCAGAAATCCACCACGTTCTGCGTTCGGTCGATTTCGACACAGAGCTCCACGTCCCGGAGGTTGTACTCCAGCAACTGTTCGGGATCTTGCTCCCAGAGGTCGCCGATGTCACCGGAGTAATGTTCCTTTCCGACGTCGAGTTCGCGCTCGCCGATGGCGTCGAGGCGGAACGACTCCAGTTCCTTGATGACGATCTGTTTGTAGCCATAGAGCAGGTCGAACACCACCCGGCCCTTGACGTCCGGGCCGCCCCAGTCAGAGCGCCACACCTCTCCGATGCGGGAGAGCCGGTCGATGTCGAGGTCGTACTCGGCGCCCGGGTCGAGGCGCTCCAGGCGGTCGAGCACGTACGGCATGTCGAAATCCTCGAAGTTCCAGCCGGTGAGGACATCCGGGTTCGTGGTCTCGATGTACTCGACGAAGGCGTCGAGCATTGCCGCCTCCTCGTCGAACACCCGCACCTCGCTCGTTCCCGAATCCGCAATCGGTTCGTACTCCGGGAGCGACTCCGGCGGCTCCACCTCGGCCTCCGGCGCGTCGTGGAGCCAGACGATGTACTCGTCACGGTAGGAGTCGTGCGAGGTGAGACAGACAATCGGCTCCTCGCCGTCCTCGGGGAACCCCTGGCGGTCGTCGACCTCGATGTCGAAGGTGTTCACCCGGAGGTCAGCGTCGGCAGGGGCCTCGATGGCGACGAGTTCCGGGTCGTCGTAGCGCACCTGAACCCGGCCGTCCGACAGGCGGCGGGCGGGCACCTGCAGCCCCGAACTCACGTCCTTGTCGATGAGGAAGCGGTTGGGAAAGAGGATGTCCGCCTCGTAATGCTCGTCGAAGTCGTCGCGAATCTGCCCCACGTCCCGTGGCGTCCGGCCGACGACTTTCGTCAGCGGTTTCCCACGGATGGACTCGAAGCGCTCGCCGTTCTGGTCCTCGGTCCGGGTGTCCAGGACGGCATCATACTCCTCGGTCAGCGCGCGGTCCTTGATGTCCTCGGTCGGGACGTAGAAGTACGGCTCCATCCCGAGCACGCGGACGTGTTCGGCCTCGTTATCGGCGGTGCGGCCGAAGACGTGGACCACGGGGTACTCCGTCGCCCCGCTGCCCTCGACGCTGTAGTCGACCTGCGTCACCGTCATCTCCACGACGCCGTTCGCCTCGGGGAACTTCAGGTCGGCGGCGTCGACGACTTCGCTGACTGCCTGTCCGGCGTCGCCGGCGACGACGGCCGCCTCCTCGTCGGGGCGGCCCTCGCCGGCCTCGGCGAACTCGCCGAGACCCCGCTGCTTGCGCTCGTTCATTGCCGGGAGTTGGCCGTGCCCCGTTAAAACGGCGGTGGTCCGTCGACCCACTCGCGCTCCGCCGACCCGCCAGTTCCCCCAAAGGCCTTTACCTCACTGTTTGGTAACGGTTCGCTATGTCGGACCACGACGGCGCCCGGCGAGAGGAGTCGAGGCAGGACCGCCCGACGGACGACGGGAGGTTCGAGACTGTCGAGTCCTACGACGTCGACGACGGCATCGTCCTGTACGACGCCGAACAGCCGCTCGCGTGGGTGCGGACAGACACACCGACACGGCTCGACCAGCGGCGCTAAACGGCGGTTTCGGTGACGTTCGACCAGCGACGCTGAAGAACGATGTCGCAGGCGTTCGACCAGCGGCACTGAAGAACGATGTTGCCGGCGCTCGATAGGCGACGCTGCCCACCGATGACGACCACGGGCTCTTTTTGCCTGCCCCTGTGAGTCCCGGTCGTGACTGACGAGGATGCCGGCCCGGACTCCGCTGAGACGGATTCAGACCCGGAACCCATTGAGCCGGATTCAGCCACCGAACCAGCTGAGCCCTATATCGGCCCGGAGGCGCGTGACCTCGAGGCGGAGCTGACCCAGCGCCGCCGGGAGTCGGTCGGCGACGCAGCGGCCGACGTGGCGGGTGTCGAGTCGGTGGAACCCGACGACGACCCGCTGGAGACTGCAGAATCCGACGTGGCCACCGCGGACAGCGAGACCGTTCGGGCCTTCTGGACCGCGATGGCGTACGTCAACATCGGTCTGTTCGTGGTCGTGCTCGGGCTGCTGTTCGCTGCCGTGCGAGGGCGGCTGCTCCTCGGCGCCTCACTCGTTGCAGGTGGCCTGTTCATGTTCTACCGCACCTGGGCGGTCTATCGGGCGTTCAAGACCCGCGACGGCGCAGGTGACGGTGAGCCCGACAGAACGGAGTAGCGCTGCCGGCGGAACCGTTTTGCGCGCCAAACTCCTCGGCCCTGGTAATGCGAACGGTCGAAACCCAGGCGGGCGAGCGCTACCTGCTGCTCACGGAGGCAGGCGACACCTGTCTCGTCCGGGACCCGGCGACCGGCGAGACGCAGTACGTCGACGCCGACCGCCTCAGCGCGGTGGATGGCGAACCGCCGTTGGCCGCTGCAGCAAGCTGGATTACCGACCCGGTCCGACAGCTCTTGACGGCGGTCCACGACGACCAGTCGCTCGGGCTCGTCGTCGAACTCGTCGACCGCGGCCCGGTCGCCGCCGTCGAGCTGTACGACGCCTACGACCTCTGTGAAAGTGACTTTCACGGGCTCCTGGCCGAGCTTCGGGCCGCTGACCTCGTCAGCGAGGTGGAGGTCGCTGGTGGCCCCGGCTACGACGCGACCGAAACGGCCCTGGCAGCCATCGAATCGCTCCGGGGAGATTCTGGAGTCGCCCAAAACCCTGATACCGGTGGGACCGACACCGCCGATAGCTCCGATCAGGCCGGGACTGATACCGCCGATAGCCCCGACGACGCCGGGACCGATACCGATTAGTCGTCGCTCTTCCCCAGTAGCGTCTCGACCTCCCCCAGCGTCGCCGCGGCTTCCCGCTGGACGCTGGAACGGTTGGTCCGCGTGTCCTTCTCGACGGTCACCAGCGTGTCCGCGGCGTCGACCAGTTCGTCGTCGTGGCTCACGATGAGAATCTGGCGGACGCCGAACCCCCGCATCTCCGCCACGAGGTCGACCAGCCGGGAGATGTGGCCGGCGTCGAGGAAGACGGTCGGTTCGTCGAGGATGAGCGGCGGCGTCGGCGCCGCGCCCTCGATGCCTTCCGAGAGCAACCGGTAGATGGCACACCGGAGCGAGAGGTTGAACAGTGCGCGCTCCCCGCCGGAGAGCTGTTCGGGCGCCAGCGGCGTCCCGTCCTTCTGGTAGACGGTGAGTTCGTACCCGCCATCGAGCTCGATGTGGGAGTAGGCGTCGTTGCCGTACACCAGCTCGAACGTCTCGTTCAGCATCCGTTCCAGGCTCTCGACGTTCCGCTGGCGGAGTTCCGCGCGCAGGTCGCCGTAGGTCTGCTCCAACTGCTCGGTCTCGGCGTGGAGTGACTCCAGGTCCGTGACGGTTTCGGCGATGGTCGCACGCTGTTCCCGGAGGGTTTCGAGCTGGTCGATTTCGGCCTCCACGTTTCCCACGTCGCCCGTCAGGTCGTCCCGTCGGTCGCCGAGTTCGTCCAGTTTCGCCTCCACCTGTTCGAGATACGTCTCGGCCTCGTCCTTCTGATTCCGTGCGTCCTCGACGCGGTCGCGGTCGAATGCCTCCCGGAGTTCGTCGCGCTCCTCGCGCCGGTCGGCCAGCCGTTCCCGGCGCTCCTCCAGTAGTTCCGCCTTGCTCTCGCGCTGGTCGCGCAGACGGTCGATCTCGGCCTCGAGATCGTCAATTTCGTCGAGCACCGACTCCACCCGGTCGAGCGTTTCGCGGCGCTCGTCGAGTTCGTCGAGAACGGCCTCCTGCGCGTCGACCGTCTCCCGGCGCTCGTCGGCCTCGTCGGCTTTGGCCTCGGCGGCGTCTTCGGCCTCTGTGGCCTTTTCAGCCAGTTCCTCGGCCGCTTCGCGACGCTCGGCAGCGTCCTCTCGGTTACTTTCAACCGTCTCCTGAAGTTCCTCGATGCGCTCTTCGAGCATCTCCCGGCTGTCGTCGAGAGACTCGATGCGGGTTTCGGCCTCGACAAGCGACTCCGCGGTGTCGAGTTCCGCCTCCAGTTCGGCTTTCTGACTGTTCAGGTCGCCGACCTCCGCCTCCAGTGCCGCAACGCGCTCCCGGTCGGCCTCCAGCGTGTCGACGTGGGGCGAATCCTCGACTGGTTGGCCACACTCCGGGCATTTCCCCTCGGCCAGCAGCGCCTCGGCCTCCTCGACGGTGTCGCGTGCGGACTGGAGCGACGCGGCGGTCTCCTGGATTTCCTCGCGAAGCTCCGAGAGTTCGGCCTCGACCGATTCGCGATACTCGCTGGCCTCGCCCAAGTCCACAGGGGCGTCGGTGAACTGGTCGACCAGCATTTCTCGCTCCTCGGCGACCTCCGCGAGGCGCTCCCGTTGGTCGGCGAGGTCAGCCTCGCTCGCCTCGGCTTCCTCTGTCAATTCGGCGGCCTGGTCCCGCGTTTCGTCGGCGCGCTCGCGGAGATTGTCAGCCTTCTCCCAGAGGTTCTCGGCCTGGTTCGATAGCGCCGTTGCCTGCTCGCGGTGGTCCTGGAGCGTACCTCGAACTTCGGCTTCGCGCTCGTCCAGCGTCTCGCGTGCGTCGTCGATGGCCTCGGTCGAGGCGGCGTCGATGTCCGCCGCGTCGGCAAGGTCGGCGGCTTGGTCTCGTCGCTCATCGATGGTCTCACGCGTCTCAGTGATGCGGTCCATCAGCGCCTCGCGTTCGTCCTCGGTTTCCCCGATTGCCCTCTCCAGTTCCTCGATAGCGTCCTCCGTGTCGTCGAGCTCCGCGTCGCGCTCGGCGGCGTCCTCCAGAATCTCCTGGGCGTCGTCACGGGTCTCGCGGGCCTCGTCGCGGTTTGCTTCGTACCGCTCGATCTCTTCCTCGACTCCGGATAGCTCGGTTTCGAGCGCGTTGAGCCGCTCGTGCGGGTCGGTATCCACGAGGCGCTCGATTTGCTCTTCACGGTCCGCGAGCAGTTCCCGCTTGGCTGTCAGCAGATCCTCGACGCCGAGGCGGGCGTCGCCGGCGCGGTCGCGGTACTCCTCCAGTTTGCCCAGCTGGAGCAGGTCGTCGATCATCTTCTGTCGGTCGCTCGCGGAAGCGTTGATGAGCCGGTTCACCTCCCCCTGCCGAATGTAGGCGCAGTTCCGGAACGCCTCGTTGTCCATCCGGAGCAGCTCGCTGCTGACGAACGCTCGCACGTCCGTCGCGCCCTCGACCGGCTCCATCGCCCCCTCGAGGACGCAGTTTGTCGTGGAGATGGAGTCGCCGTACCGCCGGAGTTCCCGGGTGATGTGGTACTCCTCGCCGTCGTGGGTGAACCAGAGCTCCACGTCCGTTTCGTCCTTGCCCGTGGTCACAGCCTCCTCGAGGGTGCCGTCGAGGGCCTTGGAGCCGTAGAGCGCGAAGAAACACGCCTCCAGCAGCGAGGACTTCCCCGACCCGTTGAGGCCGTGGATGACGGTGACGCCGTCCTCGAGCCGGAGGTCGGTGTCGGTGTGCGGTTTGAAGTTGCGGAGTCGGAGTCGGTCGAACCTCACAGGTACTCCTCCATGGTCCCCTGCTGGGGGTCCTCGGTGTCGGGGTTGTCGTCGCCAGTATCCCCTTCGTCGTCCCCGGTGACTGCCTCGTCGTCGCCGGTCACTGTCTCGTCCTCCCCGCTCACTACATCGTCGTCCCCGGTCACTGTCTCGTCAGCCGCTTCACCCTCCGCAACCGGGTCGTCCCCCGTCTCTGGACCGTCGTCAGCGCTTGCATCCTCGGCGTCGGTCGCAACCGGGTCCGACGCTTCAGCGTCACCGTTATCCAGCGCGTCGGGGTCCGCTTCCAGCAGTTCCGCGACGCGTTCGTTCACCACGTCTCTGATGTTCGAATCCGGGGTCTTGCTCTCCCGGATGGTTTCGTCGATTCCGCGGGCGGCCGACGAGAGGCCGAGGTCGGCGACGCGCTCCCGGACCGCTTCGTCGGGGTCGGCGAAGCTCACGCCGAGCTCCGTCTCCTGTTCGATCTCTCGGCGGTCGGTGACCCGAACGATGAGCGCGTCCTCCTCGGTCGCGGCTTCCTCGACGGCGGCGGGGGTCACTGCCTCGCCCTCGCCCGCGATCTCGACGATGCAGACCGCCTCGGCCAGGTCGTGCTGGCGGACCTGCTCGCGGACGCGTTCGATACCTTCCCCGGGGGCCAGGTCAACAGAGACGAAGACGAATGGGCGGGTGTCGAGAGTTCTTCGACGGATGTCGACGCCGTCCTCGAACGTGACGAGGTTGTAGCCACGCGCGTCCCGCTCGCTCGCGCTGGCGCGCTCGGTCGACCCACAGTACGTGACCCACGTTTCGGCGACCTCGGTGGTGTCAGGGGTGTGGTTGTCCCCGAGCAGCATCGCGTCGAAGTCGACGGTTGCCTCGGAGAGCACCGTCTCGGTTTCCCACTCCCCGAAGTCAAAGGGGGTGAAGAGGCCGTGTGCGACCAAAGCCGCGTGGGGCGCGTCGTGGGACTCGAAGTCGTAGGCCAGGTCGTCGCGTCGTGACTGGGGGACCCAGTCGAGCCCGTAGAACGCCACCTCGCCGACGGTGACGGGTGACGGGCCGAGCCGCGTCGCCAGCCCCGTCTCCTGGAAGAGGTCCAGCCACTCGCCGGCCCGCGTCGATTCGTGGTTGCCGACGACGGCGAGAAACGGGATGTCGTCGTCGTCGAGGCGGCGGAGCGACGCGAGCACGGCCATCAGGTCCTGGAGCTCCGGCCGACGGTCGTGAAACAGGTCGCCGGCGTGTACCACGGCGTCCACATCCGCCTCGATGGCGTCGTCGACGACGGCGTCGAACGCCCGGCGGAAATCCGCCCGGCGCTCCGGTGAGTGGTACTGCTGGTAGCCGACGTGGGTGTCGCCCGTATGAATCACCCGGGTCATCTACTCCGACGCTACGCCGTCGCCTGTCAAGAGGGTTGCGCGACCGGAGTGGAAGTGGTCGTCGGCTCGGTTACCAGCTGGTTGCGAGGAGTCCGAGCCGTTTGCAGCTGTGCGAAATCTGTCGAGTGCCGCCCGGACCGCTCGACCCCGCTCAGCGACCGCTGTATCACCGGCCTGGTCCGCGGCGGTGACGGCAGCGGCGACCCGTGCTTCGCCGTCGTCGCCGACAAATGCGGCGGCCGTCCGAAGGCTGGCGAGTGCCTGTTCGGCGTCGCTGACGACAGCTTCCGGCGCCGGTGGACCTGCTGAATCCGGTTCAATCACTGAGGCTTGATTCGTTCGGCCACTCGCGGTACCGTTCGCGAGGCGTGCCAGTGCCGCGGCGACTACGCGTCGGTTCGTCACGGAGGGAATGGTCCCGCTTTCCGTCTTGAACCTTCGGGTCACAGGAGTCCCAAACCACCCGGTATGGCCCGCCTCGGCAGCGTTCGGTGTTACCCGAAGCCTCTTAAGACGCTACCGCCTATAATCGCCAATGACCGAAACCGTTGACGACGTCGACCTGCCGTACGACGAGGCGGCGTCGCAACAGGAGAAGATCGAGTCCCTCCGGGACAGACTGGAGGTGCTCGAGGCCCAGAACGAGGAGATGCGGGACAGTCTACTTGATGCGAACGCCGAGAACAACAAGTTCCAGCAGAAGCTGGAGCGGCTCACCCACGAGAACAAGAAGCTCAAACAGTCCCCGCTGTTCGTCGCCACGGTCCAGGAACTCAACAAGGATGGCGTCGTCATCAAGCAGCACGGCAACAATCAGGAGGCGCTGACCGACGTCACCGACGAGATGCGCGAGAATCTCGAACCCGACGACAGGGTCGCGGTCAACAACTCGCTCTCGGTCGTGAAACAGCTCACCCGCGAAACGGACGTCCGGGCTCGCGTCATGCAGATCGAGCACTCCCCCGACGTGGGCTATCAGGACATCGGTGGGCTCGACGACCAGATGCGAGAGGTACGCGAAACCGTCGAACTACCGCTCGAACAGCCGGAGGCGTTCGACACGGTCGGCATTCAGCCCCCCAGCGGCGTCCTGCTCCACGGCCCGCCGGGGACCGGGAAGACGATGCTCGCGAAAGCCGTCGCGCGGGAGACCAACGCCTCCTTCATCAAGATGGCCGGCTCCGAACTCGTCCACAAGTTCATCGGTGAAGGCGCAAAGCTCGTGAGGGACCTCTTCGAGGTGGCACGGGACAGCGAGCCTGCGGTCATCTTCATCGACGAAATCGACGCCATCGCCTCCAAACGGACCGACTCCAAGACCTCCGGCGACGCCGAGGTCCAGCGGACGATGATGCAACTGCTCTCGGAGATGGACGGCTTCGACGAGCGGGGGGACATCCGCATCATCGCCGCCACGAACCGCTTCGACATGCTCGACGAGGCCATTCTTCGCCCCGGTCGGTTCGACCGCCTCATCGAGGTGCCCAAGCCCGACGTCGAGGGTCGCGAACTCATCTTCGACATCCACACACGCGACATGAACATCGCCGACGACGTGGACTTCACCGAACTGGCAGAGCTGGCTTCTGCGCTATCGGGCGCCGACATCAAGGCCGTCTGCACGGAGGCAGGGATGTTCGCAATCCGCGACGACCGCAAGGAGATCCTGATGCAGGACTTCGAGGACGCGTGGGAGAAAATCCAGACCAGCGAGACCACAGAGGTCGCGGAGTCCGCGGCGTTCGCCTGAGTCGCGACGAACCGCCTGCTTTTTGCGCCGCCACCGCGCTACCGACGCGTATGCCAGACGAGCCGTCGATGACCGAACAGCGCGTCGTTGCCGAATTCCTCGACGAGAACGAGATGAATGCCGACCCCGAATACCGCCTCCTCGACCTCGCCGCCGAGGTGGGCGAGATGGCTGCTGATGCGACGAAATCCAGCGAATATGGGGACTCACCCGACCAGCTGTCGGTCCGGGCTGACGAACTGGGCGACGCGTTGTTCGCACTGCTCGCCGTCGCCGATGGGCTGGACATCGACGCGGGCGAGGCGCTCGACTCCTCGGTGGCGAAGTACGAGCGCCGTATCACGGAACGCGGCGACGCCGGGTCCGGGAAATGAGCGTTCACCAACGGTGGCTCAGAACAGGACGAACAGCGCGGTCGGAATCAGGAACAGCAGCACCGTCATCCCGACGAGGATGAGGCCGTAGGCGGCGAACGTGGCCAGCAGCGTCGTCCACGACTCGTGGGGCGACTCGATATCCATACCGAATCGGGGGCGCGGGATGACTTAGTTCTGCAGGGTACGACCCAGCTACCGAACGAACCTGCCGTTCACGCGCGATACACCGGAACCACGGGCGAACCCTTTTGCGACAGCAGGCGGAACGGTCAAGCATGGCTGAACGGGAGAGTCGCCGCATCGCCCACGACCTCATGGAAGAACCCCACATCGCCGGGCGCCGCATCAGCGTCCGCCAGGTGTACGCGCTTGTCGAAACCCGCGGCGTCGATCCCGAAACAGTCGCGGACCGGTTCGACCTGGATGTTGCCGACGTTTACCACGCCCTCGCGTACTACCATGATCACCCCCGTGAGATGACCGAGGTCGAGTCCGAGCGCGAAACGGTGACGGCGACGTTCAGAGACTCCATCGAGCGTCCCGAGGGAGTCGAACCGGACCGAGCCTGATGTCGGAGTGGCGGTTCCTCCTCGACGAGAACGTCGATCCGAAAGTAGCCACGTATCTCGAGAAAGAGCAGCTGTTCGCGGTTCACGTACGGGACAGCCTCGGTCAGGGGGCGAACGACGAAGCCGACGTCCTGCCGTACGCTCGTGAACAGGACTGTATCATCGTCACGAGTGACGTGAAGGACTTCGGGACACTCCCGGACGAGGCCCACGCTGGCGTCATCCTCCTTCACGACGATACGATGCCAACCTACCGCGTCGCATCCGCACTCGTGCGGATGGTCGATGCGTACCCGAGCCGGGACGCGTTCATGGGTCGTGAAGAACTCGACGACTGGGCGTGAGCGTTCTTGAGTGGGCAGAGCGACTCTGTGTCGAACGGAGGCGGATTCAGCCGATATACCGCAGCTCCTCCTCGCTCGGCATCCCGCCGCCCTCCTGCTGTTGCATCTGCTGGATCTTGCCGACCACCTCCTCCATCTCCTCGGCGCGGTGCTCCAGTGCGGCGAAGTCGACACGGAAGTCGAGTTCCGCCTCCAGCACCTCGAGAACCGCCTTCGCGCTCTTGGGGTCGACCAGATAGCCGCTGGTCTCGCCCATCAGACAGGCCACCTCGTGGCCGCGACGGCCGCCGAGGCCGAGCAGGAGCCCCGAGACGCCGACGATGCCGCCGGCCGGTTCGTCCGAGCGGAACTCGACGCCCGCAGACCCGAGCGACTCCGTCATCGGCGCGTCAGAGACGGCGCCGAGGACGTTGTGCTCCTCGATCAGTTCGCCGGTCGGAACGCCGCCCAGCGCGTAGGACCGCTCGACGCCGAACTCCTCGGCGACGTCGAGGAACGCCTCGGTGATTCGGTAGTGGCCGGCGTTGCTCTGTGCCTGGTGGTTCCCCGTGAGCACGAGCAGGTCCCGGTCGGTCGGGACGGTGCCTTCGTCCCCGTCGTCCGCGTCGGCATCCGAACCAGCCCTTTCGGCATCCGAACCAGCCTCGTCTGTAGCCTCCTCCCCGGCAGCGTCCGCGTCGTCGGAGTCGGCGTCGTCAGCCTCGTCGTCAGCATCTTCCACCTCAGTGGGCGTCGGTGAGGAGAGGTCGACAGCGTGGAACGAGGCACAGGTCAGCGAGGCGACGCCGTCGTCGTCCACGTCGACCTGCGGCGGAAACTCGTCGGCGTAGACGCGGCGGACGAGCGTGCTCTCGAACTCCTCCAGGAGGTGTTCGGCGGCGAGCTTTCCGACGTGGCCCACGCCCGGCAGCCCCTCGACGAGCACCGGGTCGCGGAGCTCCGGTGTTTCGAGCGTCTCGATGTCGATAGAGTCCATACCCGCCTGTGGTCCACCGCCGGGTAAAGGTGCGTCGGTGTGGGCTACGACGGACCCTCGTCCCGTGCCCGTCGTCGGTACTCGCCGTACGGGTCAGCCGGGTCGAACGGAGCCGGCGCGGCGTTGATGGCCTCGGCGCCACACGCCGGACAGGTCCCAGAAAGCGTGTAGACGGGGCGGTCGTGATTGGATTCCCACAGGGCGCAGCGGCGGATGTCCGATTTCGTCATCAGTCCTCGTCTTCCCGGCGCTCGCGGTGATACTCGGCGGTGCCGTCGAACTTCTCGATGGTCGTTTTCGCCCGCGCGGCGGCGGCCTCGAGTTCCGACTCGGCAACTTTGTAATCGGGCGCCTGGACCTCGATGCGGTACTCCGGCGCGCCGACGTAGGACACCGAGAGCTTCACTTCCTCGGGCACGCCTTCGTCGTCCTGGCCCTCGGCGGCACGCAGTGCCTCCGTCACGTCGTCGACGCCGTCGGGATTGGGCGAGCGGATGTCGACGTAGCCGGTCACGTTGACATACGGCACCGAGACGTTCTCCCGGGCCGTCTGGACGATGGCCTGCAGGTCCTCCTCGTCGAGGCCGCAGTCCTCGATGGCCTCGACGCCGCGGATGGCGGCGGCCTCGAAGGCGTCGTAGCGCGAGTCGTGTTCTGTCAGCAGCGCGTCCGTGATGGCTTCGAAGCGCTCCTCCGGGAGGTCCTCGCTGAACGCGAGTTCCATCCACTTCTCGGCCTTCTGGGAGTTCTTCCACTCCTGGATAGTCTCCTTGCGCTGGTGCTCGTTGACGTCCTTCAGCGATAGGTCGACCTGCTGGGCGGATTTGTCGACGTCCAGCACCTCGGCGACGACGGTTCGGCCGACGCTGACGTGGTCACGGACGTTCTTGATCCAGCCGGACGCGACCTCCGAAATGTGGGCCAGCCCCCGCTTCTCGTAGCCTTCCAGATCGACGAAGACGCCGAAGTCGGCGATCTCGTCTACCTTCCCGACGACGAGTTCGCCCTGCTCCGGCCACTCTCTGCCAGTCATTCGGTCTGGTTACCGTGCCTCGACAACGCCGCTGACCTCGTGGTCGATGTCGGCCTTGCCGCCGGTTGGCGTCGCCAGCGTGGTGCCACAGACGGCGCAGTTCACCGTCGTGGACGACTTCTGGAAGACGACCTGTTTGTTCTCACAGTCCGAGCACGTGACCTCGACGAAGCTTCCCGCCATTATTCCTGGAACTCCAGGCGACCGGTTCGCCATCCCTCGCGCATGTGGGCCTTGCTGCAGTCCGAGCAGATGTACTTGAGGTGGGTCTTCTTGGTCGGCTTGTTGCCGGCGGGGACCTTCGAGAACTTCCCGGCATTCCCGATGGTCCTGGTGCCGCGCTTCTGCTGGCGGGCGGCCCACTTCATCCCGGTCTGGCGACCGGACCGAACTTTCTCCACCTCGTGCTCGTGGTGGGCGTCACAGTGCGGACAGTACGTGTTCATGCGGCGTGGCATCTCCATGGATAGTGGCCTCTTGTCGGCGACTTCGGGAGGATAGCTTAAAACGCGTTTGGTCTCGACCCGCTCGTGTGAGAGACCCACGACCCGATTCGGGGCACTGCACGCCCGTGATCGACGCGATTGACCGTTAACCAGGTCAGTTGGATCGCGTTGGCCGTCGTAGGGAGGCGTTCACCAGGTCAGTAGGACCGCATCGATCGTCGGACGGAGGCGTTCGCGTGGTTAGTGGGACCGCTTCTGTCGACTGACCGCTGACGCGCGAAGCGAAGCGATTAAGCCCGGAGTCGCCGAAGCCGCGGCCATGAAGCAGCTCATCATCCAGGGCGACGCGGGCATCCGGCGCGACGACGTCATCGACGTCGACGGGAAGGAGCTGACCTGTTTCTCGGTCGCCCGACAGGGTGACTGGCACGGACCCGATGACGTCCAGCTCTGGTGCATCGTCGGCGAGGCGGACGAGCGGGAGGCATACGACAAGCGCCAGTTCGTCCCCCACTGGCTCGACACCGAGAGCGTCGACGCCGACGCCGTAACGGTGGTCAGCGAAGAGAACCCGCTGAGCGTCTGACCATCGCGTCCCGTTCTGCTCCGTCCCGCGGTTACTCCGGCAGTTCTGACTGCTCGACCCGGTAGACCGTCACCGCCTGGTTCTCGAACGCGACCTCGTAGCCCTGTCGCTCGCTGAAGTCGACGAGGTCGGCGCCGTAGCGCGCTCGTTCGGCGTTGCCGACCCAGACGTACGTCACGTCGTGCGTCCGAATCACCTCGGCGGCGTCCTCGGGTGCGCCGGTGTACAGCAGGTCGACAGCAGCCACCCGGGTGTAGTAGTTCCCGGAGCCACGGTAGCCGACCTCGTGTGCCCACCCGACGACGGTCGGCACCCCCGTCAGGCTCGACGCTATCGAGGATTTCCAGTTGTACATGCCTGGCTCGTGGCCCCAGGACTCCTCCGCGGGGTAGTAACTGGTCGCTGGCGCGGAGACGATGACCGTTTCCTGGGTCGCGTTCCCGGCGAGCCAGTCGGTGGCGGCGACCTCGGACTCGTCGTAGTGGGGGCCGAACGACGTCGCGTCGAGCGTCGCGGTCCGGGAGCTCTCGAAGTGTGCCGTAAGCGCGAAGACGCCGTAGACCGACGTCGAGAGGAGCACCAGGACGACAAAGACGGTCGCGGCGGTCTCCAGGGACGGCAGTGAGGCGCCGGCGACGGTGGGCCGGTCGGCGGCTCGGGCGCGGTCGAGCAACCCGGCGAGGGCCGCACCGGCGGCCGTGCCCCAGAGCACCCAGACCTGCATGTACGTTTTGAACACGGTGTTCATCCGGAGCGGCCCAGCCTGTTCGTTGACGAAGACGAGTTCAACGACGGTGACGAGTCCGGCCCCGGCGATGATGAGCACCGTCTCGTAGCCAACGGGCCGGCCGAACCGGAGCGAGGCCCAGCCGACGAGGACCAGGGGTAGCGAGATGCCCAGTACGGCCAGTGGGAACTCCGTCGCGAGCGCCACGACGGCGACGACGACGAGCGCCAGCGGCCAGCGCCGCTCGTCGCTGATGCGCGAGAAGAGGTAGAGCCCGAACACGGCGACGAACGCGCCGTGGACGACGAGCAACTCCCCGAGGCCGCTGCGGGCCGCCGCGGGGAGGAGGTCGATGGAGCGCTCTCCCCCGGTGCCGGCGAAGAACGGAACAGCCAGCACTGCCGTCACCGCACCGAGGCCGGCGACGATGCCCAGCGGGACGAGCAGGCGTTCGATTTCGGCGAGCGCGCGCCGGGCCGCATCACCGTCGTCGGCGTCGAGAGCGTCGCCGACCCGGGTCGTCGTTGCTCGTACGCGCCCTCGGAGGCCCACCGGGAGCAGCGTCGTCGGGTCGGCTGGCGCGAGCGCGAGCGCGAGGAAGGTGACGCCGAACACCGACGGGACACTCCAGGTGTCGGTGACCACCTGGAACAGCCCCAACAGCGGAACCACGGCAAGGAGTCCAAGCCGGCGTCGCCGGTCACCGGCGGGAGCGAGAAAGAGGGCGAATCCGATGGCGGCCGCGAGCAGCAGGAACGGCGTCCCCATCATGTGGGCGTGCATGTCCCCGTTGAGCCAGGCGAACAGTGGGAACTCGTTGATGGTCGGCGTCGTTCGGCCCCCGACAGCGTCGAGGATGATTCGGCTCGCACCCCAGTAGCTGAACCCCTCGCCGGCGAGGCCGAACGTCGTCACGTCGGCGCCGACCAGTGACTCGCGCAGACCGGCGGGGAGGAGCCCGAGCAGAACACGTCCCGCGGTGTCGAGGTTGCTTGCGATGCCAACGAAGAAGGCGGCGAATCCGCCCGCGAGCAACGGGTCGTTGCCGCGCTCGGCGGCGACGTTCGACGCGAGGTCGTAGGCCGCCGTCACCAGCATGGCGTAGAACCCGGCGAGTGCGAGATTGTACGCGAACCGGGACGCCGTCCCGGTCAGCGTCGTCAGTATCGCGGCGACGAGGTGGCCGCCGTAGTAATACTGGACCGACGCCCCCGCGAACCAGAAATCCTCCGGCGGGAGCGTCTCTGCCCGGAGGATGGCGTTGAGCATCCCGTAGTCGAGATACTTCTCGCCCGCAATCGCATGCACGGAGGGGTCGACAGCGCGGATGGCGACGAGGAAGCTGAACGCGAGTGTGAAGACGATGGCCGTCTCGGCGACTGCACGGCGGTTCAGCGGGAGCGCTCCGGCGGGTTGGAACTCCCGTTCACGGAGCGCCTCGAGGTCCAGGCGGAGCACTGCGGCGACGCCAACGAGGAGGAGCAGGCCGACGGCGACCGTCGCCGGGCCGTAATGGAGTTTCCCCAGCCAGTACACGGGGAGCCAGAAAACTACCAGCGCAAGCGGCAGGGCGAACCCCGCGCCATGACTGCGAAAGTCAGAGAAGAGCCGTGCGGCGAGCGGGTAGCCGAGTGCGGCGAGGGCCGCGAAGACGACCAGCCAGACGAGGACGAGCGCGTACTCCATTGGCGGGAACCGCGGGGCGAACCCGGAAACGCCTTTCGGGTTTGGCGGGAATCGCGCGACGAACCTGGAAACGCCATTCGGGTTTGGCGGGAATCGCGCGACAAACCTGGAAACGCCATTCGGGTGAGCTCGGGCCATCCGGCCCGGCGAGTTTCCACAACTGGGGCGTGGCCACCAGTTTCCGAAAACACGGTGACTATCACCCTCCCTGATGAAACACGGTGACTATCGCACTGCTCGATGGTCCAAACACCGGAGGGCCGCGGCGACGAGAGAGTCGGCAGGCATTTCGGAATCTGAAACTCAGTTTTCCGTATCAAAAATATCACAGGGGTGCATTCGTAACGTTCATGGGTCCAAGCACCCGAGGGTTAGATACGAGCTACGAATGGCTACACTCCAAATCAACGACCTCCACGCCGAGGTCGCAGAGAACGGCGAATCCATCCTTCGGGGCGTCGACCTGACGGTCAACTCCGGGGAGATTCACGCACTGATGGGGCCGAACGGCTCCGGGAAGTCCACGGCCGCCAAAGTCATCGCTGGCCACCCGGCCTACGAGGTGACACAGGGCGGCATCGTCCTCGAACTCGAAGACAAGGACGTCGCCGACCTCGACGACGTCGACGAGGCGGACCTGACCTGGAACCTGCTCGACCTCGAACCGAACGAGCGAGCGGCGCTTGGCGTCTTCCTCGCCTTCCAGTACCCCGCGGAGATCGAGGGCGTCACGATGACGAACTTCCTCCGCCAGGCGCTCAACGCCAAACTCGAGGAGCGCGAGGAGCTCTTCGAGGACGAAGACGCGGAGACCGAGGACGAGGACGCCGGCTACGAGAGTTCGCCGATGGAGGGCCCGACCGACGAGGGCGAAATCGGCGTCGCCGAGTTCCAGCAGCTCCTCTCGGAGAAGATGGAGCTTCTGGACATGGACGAGCAGTTCGCCCAGCGCTACCTCAACGCCGGCTTCTCCGGCGGCGAGAAGAAGCAGAACGAGGTGCTCCAGGCCGCCATCCTCGAACCCAGCATCGCGGTGCTGGACGAGATCGACTCCGGGCTGGACATCGACCGCCTGCAGGACGTCGCGAACGGCATCAACCGACTGCGTGACGAGCAGGGCACCGGCATCCTGCAGATCACACACTACCAGCGCATCCTTGACTACATCGAGCCCGACCGGGTTCACGTGATGCTCGACGGCGAAGTCGCCATGCAGGGCGACGCCGAGCTCGCGAAGGACCTGGAGGAGCACGGCTACGACTGGGTGCGCGAGCAGGTGTACGAGACCGCATAACCATGAGCTCAGACCAGGACCATCTCCAACAGACCGACACCGAGGAGCGCTTCGACTTCAAGAAGGACTCCGAGGCCGCCTACGCCGCGGAGAAAGGGCTGACCGAGGACACGATTCACGCCATCTCGGACGACAAGGGCGAGCCGGACTGGATGCGTGAGCGTCGCCTCCGCGCGCTGAAGCAGTTCCAGGCGATGCCGATGCCGACCGACTGGCCGGCCCAGCCCGACCTCTCGGAGGTCGAAATCGATGAGATCGTCCCGTACATCCGCCCGGACATCGACACCCGCGGCGGCGTCGACGACTGGACAGACCTCCCCGACGACATCAAGGACACGTTCGACAAGCTCGGCATCCCCGAGGCGGAGAAGAACGCCCTCTCGGGCGTGGGTGCCCAGTACGAGTCCGAGGTCGTCTACCAGAATATGCTGGAGCGCTGGGAGGAGAAAGGCGTCGTCTTCTGTAACATGGACGAGGCCGTCCAGGAGCACGAGGAGCTCGTCAAAGAGCACTTCATGACCAACTGCGTCCCCCCGAGCGACAACAAGTTCGCGGCGCTTCACGGCGCCATCTGGTCGGGCGGCTCGTTCGTCTACGTCCCCGAGGACGTGACGGTGGACATGCCCGTTCAGGCGTACTTCCGGATGAATACGGAGGGGATGGGCCAGTTCGAGCACACACTCATCATCGCCGAGGAGGGGTCGGAGGTCCACTACATCGAGGGCTGTTCGGCCCCGAAGTACTCCGCGTTCAACCTCCACTCCGGCGGCGTCGAGGTGTTCGTCGGCGAGAACGCCCACGTGCAGTACTCGACCGTGCAGAACTGGTCGAAGAACACCTACAACCTCAACACCAAGCGCGCGCTCGTCGAGC
>CAYXXM010000004.1:0-22462 GCA_964469085.1 uncultured Haloferacaceae archaeon | reverse complement strand
GGACCGGGGGTTCGACGCCGAACCCGTGCTGATGGACGCGATGGCGACCCACATGTCGATGCAGCCCCAGGCGTACGACGTGCTGGTGACGCCGAATCTCGCCGGCGACGTGCTGTCGGACCAGGCCGCCGGCCTGGTGGGTGGGTTGGGTCTGCTCCCCTCTGCGAACCTCGGCGCCGAGAACGCCATCTTCGAACCGGTTCACGGCACCGCGCCCGATATCGCCGGCGAAGGCGTGGCCAACCCGGTCGCCACCGTCCTCTCGGCGGCGATGCTGCTGGAGTTCCTCGACCGTGAGGAGGCGGCCGCTGCGGTGCGGAACGCGACCGAGGCTGTGCTCGAACACGGCCCGCGCACCCCCGACCTCGGCGGGTCCGCGACGACCGAAGCGATGGGCAACGCCATCCGAAGTCGACTCCAGTCGCCCCGCGGCGGGCACTGAATCGGGAGGTGGTATTACTTTCAGGCATAAACTGGAGTAGTAATTATTAAGCCTCCGCATCCGATAGGTGGCGTATGACAGAACGCGTCGCCACGACGGCCGGGCTGTTCCCGCTGCCGGACTGGGCGAAAGCGGAGCTATCGGAGCTGAAAGGCCACCAGAAACACGACCTCATCGACGGCGCCGAGGGGCCGGAGGTCCGGGGCGCCTACGAGCGCGCCCGGGAGGAGCTCATCCAGGACCAGCGCGACGCCGGCCTCGACCGCATCGTCGAGGGACAGGCCCGCTGGGACGACTTCCTCGCGCACCCGCTGGTGGTTCACGAGAACGTCGAAACCGGCGGTATCGTGCGCTACTTCGACAACAACAACTTCTACCGCGACCCGACTGTTGTTGGCGAGCTCACCGTCGACGGCGATGTCGCGGCTGAACTCGACGCCGCCAGCGGGCTGCTGGAGGACGACGAGTCCCTCCAGGCGGTGCTCCCTGGCCCGTACACCCTCGCGGGGCTGGCGACTGACGAGCACTACGGCGACGAGGCCGAGTTCCTCGCCGCCGTCGCGGAGTTCCTCGCCGAGGAGGTCCGGGCGCTGCCGGCCCACGAGACTCTCTGGCTGAACGAGCCGTCGCTGGTGACCGACGCGCCCGAGGAGGGCTTCCACGAGCGCGCGAGCGAGGCAGTCGATACCGTCGCTGCCGCCACCGACGGGGAGGTGGTGGTCCAGTCCGCCTGGGGCGCTCACGACGAGACGACGTACGCCCACCTGATGGACGCCGACGTGGACGCGCTGGGCTTCGACTTCGTCGCCGGCGACCGCGACGCCCACCTCTACAACATCAACGAGTACGGGACGAAGGGCTCGATTTCGCTCGGCTTGGTCGACGGTCAGAACACCGAAGTCGAGCCGGCCGAGACCGTTCGCGAGCGCATCGACTGGGTGGACAACAAGGTTCCGGGCCAGTTGTTCGAGACGATTTACGCCACACCCAACACCGAACTGGCATACCTCCCTGTCTCCAAATACCGCGAGAAGCTCGCGGTGCTCGCCGAAGCCGTCGAGGAACCCGTCGCCGAAACGGAGGTGAGCGCCTGATGGCCCGCGACGCCGACAACCGGGCGCAGTTCCGCCCCGACGACCACCCCAGCGACGCGTTCCTGCTGACCAGCATCGTCGGCTCCTACCCCAAGCCAAAGTGGCTCAACCGCGCCGACGACCTCGCCGAGGACCCGGAGTCGAAGTTCGACGAGGACCATCTGACGGAGGCCCACGACGACGCCTGTCGGCTCATCACCCACGAGCACGAGCGTGCCGGCCTCGACACCGTCGTCGACGGCGAGATGCGCCGCAACGAGATGGTGGAGTTCTTCGCCCACCGCATCGACGGCTACGAGTTCAACGGGCCCGTGAAGGTCTGGGGCCACAACTACTTCGACAAGCCCTCCGTGGTTGAGCCAGTCGCCTACGACGAGCCGTGGCTGGTCGACGAGTTCGAGTTCACCGACGAGGTGGCCGACCGCCCGGTCAAGGTGCCCATCACCGGGCCGTACACGCTGGCGTACTGGGCGTTCAACGAGGCGTATGAGAGCAAGGAGGAACTGGCCTACGACCTCGCCGATCTGGTGAACGAGGAGATCGAGAAGCTGGTCGAGGCCGGCGCACGCTACATCCAGATTGACGAGCCAGCGCTGGCGACGACCCCGGACGACCACGCCATCGTCGGGGAGTGTCTGGAGCGCATCGCCGACGGTGTGCCCGAGGAGGTCCGCATCGGCCTCCACGTCTGCTACGGCGACTACTCGCGCATCTACCCCGAACTCAACGAGTTCCCGGTCGACGAGGTCGACCTGGAGCTCTGCAACGGGGACTACGAGCAAATCGAGGTGTTCGCCGGCGAAGGTGCGACCGGCGACGGTCGGCCGGGCGCCGACGGCGAGTTCGCCCCCGACCTCGCGCTCGGCGTCGTCGACGCTCACGTCGCGGAGGTGGAGAGCGTCGAGGAGATTAAGGAGAACATTTTGCAGGGACTGAAGGTGGTGCCCCCGGAGAAACTCACCATCAGCCCGGACTGCGGGCTGAAGCTCCTCCCCCGGGAAGCGGCCTACGGCAAGATGAAGAACCTGGTGCAGGCCGCCCGCGAGGTGGAGGCGGAACTTGACGCCGGCGAGATCGACGTGCCGGTGCGCGACGCGGCGCCCGCTGACGACTGAGCGAGCCAGCTCTCCGTACGAACCGGGACGTGCCACGCCTCCTGCCTTTTTTACCCACCGGTCCGAACATCAGTGCCATGACTGACCTCCACCCCGCCGTCATGGAGACCGCCGAGGACATCGCCTCGATGGAAACCCGCGGCGCCGCGACCATCGCCGCCGCGGCCGCCGAGGCGCTCCGTCAGCAGGCCGCCGAGGCCGACGCCGATGCCCCCGAACCGTTCCGCGCGACCATGCGGACGGCCGCACGACGCCTGCACGAGACGCGGCCGACGGCCGTCTCCCTCCCCAATACGCTGCGCTACGTGCTGACCCGGATGGACGGCGAGAACGTCGGGGAGCTGCGCGAGAGCGTCGACGCCGCCACGCGAGAGTTCGACCGCCGGCTGGAGCGGGCCCAGGAGGAACTCGGCGAGGTCGGCGCCAACCGCCTCCAGAACGGCGACACGGTGATGACCCATTGCCACTCCACCGACGCCCTCTCCTGCATCGAGGCCGCCGTCGAGCAGGGCAAGGACATCTCCGCGGTCGTCAAGGAGACCCGCCCACGAAACCAGGGCCACATTACCGCCGAGCAGCTGGTCGAGTTGGGCGTCCCCGTCACCCTCATCGTGGACAACGCCGCGCGTCGCTATCTGGACGACGTTGACCACCTGCTCGTCGGCGCGGACTCCATCGCCGCCGACGGGAGCGTCATCAACAAGATCGGCACCTCCGGGCTGGCGGTCAACGCCCGCGAGCGTGGGGTCCCGGTGATGTGTGCGGCCCAGACCATCAAGCTCCACCCCGAAACCCTGACCGGCCACACCGTCGAAATCGAGGAGCGCGACGAGGCGGAAGTCATCGACGCCGCGACGAGGGAGGAAATCGGCGAGGTCGAGGTGCGGAACCCCGCCTTCGACGTGACGCCGCCGCGCTACGTCGACGCCATCGTCACCGAGAGCGGCCAGTTCCCGCCCGAGAGTGTCGTCACGCTGATGCGGGAACTGTTCGGCGAGGGCGCCGCGCGACCGTGGGAAGCATGACGGTGCTCTGTGCGGGCCACGTCAACTGGGACGTGACCCTCCGTGTCGAGCATCTTCCCGAGCCCGACGGTGAGGTCGAAGTGATCGAGCGGGTCCAGCGCGGCGGCGGCTCGGCAGCCAACGTCGCCGCGGGACTGATGGGGCTCGATAGCCACGCGGCGGTGTTCGGCAGCGTCGGCGACGACGAGATGGGTACCCGCGCCCACGAGGAACTCCGCGAGGTCGGGGTGGACACCAGCCGCCTGCGCTCGGTGCCCGACGCTGATACGGCGATGAAGTATCTGGTCGTGGACAGGGACGGCGAGGTGATGGTGCTCTCGAACGCCGGACGGAACGAGGCGTTTACCGCCGAACACCTCACTGGGGGGTTCGACAGCATCGAGCACCTCCACCTCACCAGCCAGCTTCCCGAAACCGCCGCGGAGCTCGTCAAGCGGGCGCAGGACGCCAACGTCCCGGTCAGCTTCGACCCCGGACGCCGCCTGGGCGACCGCGATTACGCGGAGACCATCGCCCACGTGGACGTGCTCTTTCTCAACCGCCGGGAGGCCGTCGCGCTCCTCGAGGAAACCGACGCCACCCAGGGGCTCACCGGCTCGACAGCGGTGGTCATCAAACTCGGAAAAGACGGCGCCGAGCTCCGGGGGCCCGACGGGGTGGTCCGGCACGGCGGATTCGCCGTCGACCCACTCGACACCACCGGCGCGGGCGACGCCTTCGCCGCGGGGTTCATCGCGAGTCTGCAGGCCGACGGCGGCCTCGGCGACGCCGACTACGCGGACGCACTGGAACTCGCGAACGCCTGCGGCGCTATCGGGTCGCTCGCGACGGGTGCGCGGGCGTCGCTCTCGCGGGACCGCGTCGAGCAGTTCCGCCGTGAGCACTGAGCCGAACCTTCAAACCGGATGGCGAGCCACTCCCCGCGATGCGCTGACCGACGCCCGGGGTGAACACGGCGGGAGCGCGACACACCACCTCGTGGCTGCACGGCGCCGATTGACCTGGGGAGTCGAGCGCCGCGGACCGGACTGTGTCGCCTGCTCGCCACTCACGACGAGGGTCGACCAGCCGGTGGCCAGCGCCTCGGCCTCGCAGACGACCCGAAAAACTGCGTCGGAGCTACTCGTAGAGCCAGCCTTCGTCGACGCGCTCCCAGTCGAGGAGTTCGTCGGCGTCGAAGAACAGCGATATCTCTCGCTCGTTCGAGCCGGGGTCCTCGTGGTCGGAGGCGTGGATGACGTTCCGCCCGAGGTCCAGCCCGAGGTCGCCGCGGATGCTGCCCGGCGGCGACTCGGCGGGGTCGGTCTCGCCCATCATGTGCCGGACCTGCCGGACCGCGTCCTGGCCCTCCCAGACCATCGCGAAGACGGGGCCGGAGGTGATGAACTCGACGAGCCCCTCGAAGAACGGCTTGCCCTCGTGCTCGCGGTAATGCTCCTCGGCGAGGGCACGGTCGATCTGCATGAACTTGCCACCGACGAGCTTCAGCCCGCGGTCCTCAAAGCGAGAGACGATCTCCCCGATGAGCCCGCGCTGGACGCCGTCGGGCTTGACCATGACGAATGTGCGCTCGTGGTCGCTCATTCGTCCGGTTCCTCGTCGGCGTCGGCCGTCTCGTCAGCTGCATCGCCGTCTGACGCCTCCCCAGAATCGGCGGCCTCCGCAGCGTCTTCGTCCTCCGCTTCGGCTTCCGCTTCGTCCGACGCTTCGGCCTCTGGCTCTTCCTCCGCAGTTTCGGATTCAGCCGCTTCCGCAGCTTCGGCTTCGTCCTCAGCCTCCGCTTCGGCGTCCGCTTCTTCCGCAGCCTCGGCTTCTGGTGCTTCCTCTGCTTCGGCTTCCGCCGCTTCAGTAGCTTCGGCTTCGTCATCAGCCTCCGCTTCGGCGTCCGCTTCTTCCGCAGCCTCGGCTTCTGGCGCTTCCTCAGCTTCGGCGTCCGCGGTGCCGTAGTCGCCGCCCTCGTCGGTCCACTCGAGGTCGCGGGGTTCCCGACCGAGGTCGGCGTTCTTCTCGCACTTCGACGAGCAGAAGTGGGTGACGCTGCCGTCCGTGTGGACGAGCATCGTCCCCGTGCCGGGCTCGATCTCCGCGCCGCAGTAGTCACAGTCTCGTGTCTGGGGCATCAGGCACCTCCGATGGAGTCGGCGTCACGCTGGGTCTCCCGCAGCTGGAGGATATCGCCCTCCCGCACGGGACCCAGGACGTTGCGCGTGATGATGCGGCCCTGGTCCGAACCGTCCTGGATTCGGCATTTGACCTGCATCGCCTCGCCGTGCATCCCGGTCTTGCCGACGATCTCGATCACCTCGGCGGGCGTCGAGTCGCCGCCGGTCTCCTCTTCCGCACTCATGCGAGCCACCTCCGGTGGCGAGCATGGGTAGGCGAGTCACAGCCCGCGAGCACGGAGGGAGCTTCGCTCCCTCCAGCAGCCGGCGAAGCCGGCGGCGCACGCGAGCTGGAATGTCTCGACGAACTCATGGGTTATCGGAGCTCCTCGACCTTCTCGCTGATGTCCTCGACGTCCTCCTCGGCGTCCCCGGCGTCGACGATGCCGGCGGCAGCGCTACCGACCTCGAGGCCGGCGGCGTGACCCAGGTCGTCCTGCGTCTCGACGAAGACGACGGAGATGCCCTTCTCCTCGGCGAGTTCGGGGAGATGCATGACGATCTCCTCGGGCTGTACGTCCTCGGCGACGTAGACGAGGTCCGCGTTCCCTCGCTCGACTGCCTTGGTCGTCTCGTTGGTTCCTTTCTTCACGGTACCGGTGTCCCGGGCGACCTCGAGCGCGTCGAGCGCGCGGTCGGCGAGGTCGGCGGGGGTCTCGTAATCGACGTAAACTGGCATTATGTTGTCACCTCGAACTGCTCGCGGGCTCGACCGCCCCACCGGATTCGCGTCCCTGACGATGGGGAGGGTCATCAACCCCGAACAGGCTCTGTCCAACGATTCGCCTGGGGTACGTAAAAGCGTGTTCAAACCGCCGGCAGTGTGGGAGAGACCGGCAGGGGCCGGTCGAAACCGGGAAACCGGAGGCGGGTGAATCCGGGGGTATGTCCCTCGCGTCGCTCGCCGCTTCGCTCCGTGCGGAGGCCGAGCGCGCCAACGAGCGGCGCCTGCTCGTGCTCACCGGCGACGCCGCCGCGACCCGGGACGCCGCCGTCGACGCCATCCAGGCCGCCGACATCCCGCTTCCGGCCTGCACCGCCGTCTCGAACACTGACGACTGGCCGTTCGAGTACGTCGGCCGGCGTGAAACGCACGAACTTCTCGGTCGGACACGGGCGGCCATCGTTCTTGATTGCCACGAGGAGTGCTCGCCAAACGCCATCGGCCGCACCGTCGGCGCCGTCGACGGCGGCGGCCTCTACCTCCTGCTCGCACCGGCACTGGACGAGTGGGCCGACCGCCACGACCGGTTCGACGAGTCGCTCGCCGTCCCCCCGTTCGATGCCGGGGGCGTGACGGGGGAGTTCCGCCGCCGACTGGTCACCACGCTGCGGGACCATCCCGGCGTCTCAATCTGCCGGGTGAGTGGTGCGTCTGGGGACGAGGGGCCCGCGGTGGACCCCGTCGACGTCGTTGATGACGGGCTCACCGACCCGTACCCCGAACGACCACGCGAACCGCCAGCGCCGCCGGAGGAGGCCGTGTTTCCCGAGGACATCTACACCGCCTGCAGGACCGACGACCAGCGCGAAGCGGTTGAAGCGCTCGAAGCGCTTGGCGGCCGCGGTGGCTGCGCCGATGATGCCGACGCTGCCCCGGCGCTCGTCGTCGAGGCCGACCGGGGGCGGGGGAAATCATCGGCGGCCGGGCTGGCGGCTGGCGCGCTGGCACGCGAGGGGGCGGACGTGCTCGTCACCGCGCCCGAGGAGCGGAGCGCCGACGAACTGTTCGAGCGTGCCCGGGAGCGCCTCGTCGCGGCCGACACGCTGGCGACGGACGAGAATGGGGCGCTGGTTGCCGGCTCCGGCGGCCGCGTCCGCTTCGCTCGGCCGCCGGACGCGGTCGACCTGCCGGGTAACCCCGACGCCATCATCGTCGACGAAGCCGCCGCCCTCCCGGTCTCCCTGCTGGAGGGGTTTCTCGCCGGGCCGCCGCTCGCGTTCTGCACGACGGTCCACGGCTACGAGGGCGCCGGCCGGAGCTTCGACGTACGGTTCCGCGAAGGTCTGCGGGAATCCGACCGGCCGGTGACCGATGTCCGCCTCGACGACCCGATCCGCTATGCCGCGGGGGACCCCGTCGAGCAGTGGGCGTTCCGCGCGCTGTTGATGGACGCCCGGCCACCGGTGGACCAGTTGGTCGTGGACGCCACGCCGGGGACCGTCGAGTACGAGACACTCACCACCGAGGACCTGCTGGCCGACGAGCACCTGCTCCGGGAGACGTTCGGCCTGCTGGTGCTGGCACACTACCGCACCGAACCTAACGACCTGGCCCGCCTGCTCGACGCGCCGAACCTCACCTGCCGGGCGTTGCTGCACGACGGGCATGTCGTCAGCGTCGCGCTGCTCGCCCGGGAGGGCGGTCTGCGGGAGTCGACACGGGAACGGGTCTACCGCGGCGAACGCATCCGCGGAAACATGCTCCCGGACGTGTTCACCAGCCAGCTCCGCGACGAAGAAGGCGGGAAGCCGGTTGGCTACCGGGTGATGCGCATCGCCACCCACCACGCCGTCCGTTCGAACGGCCTCGGCTCCCGCCTGCTCGGCGAGATAGCGGCTGAGTTCCGGGCCGGTGACGGCCGGGCCGCAGACCTCCGGAGCGAGCAGGTGGATTATCTCGGCGTCGGCTACGGTGCAACGCCCGAACTCCTGGCGTTCTGGCGCACGAACGGCTACCGGACGGTCCACCTCTCGGTGACGAAAAACGACACCAGCGGCGAGCACTCCGCGCTGATGGTCAACCCGCTCACGGAGAGAGGGGCGACACTCGCGGCCCGGCACAGCCGCTGGTTCCGGCAGCGCGCGCCGGGCGTGCTCGCGAGCGCGCTGGCCGGGCTGGAGCCGGATATCGTCCGCGCTGCGCTCCGAGCGGTAGACGACGACGCGCTCCCTGCTGCCCCCGGGCTCTCGGAGCGGGACTGGCGTGTCGTCGTCGACGCCGCCACCGGGTTGGGCAGCTATCTCGCCGCGCCCGCGGCGTTCTCGAAACTGGCAATGCGAGAACTGGTCACCGGTGACGCGAATCTCGACGCCGACGCGCAGCGACTGCTCGTCGAGAAGGTGCTCCAGGCCCGGAGCTGGGAGGCCGTCGCCGACGACCTGGACAGGGTGTCGACCCGGATGACGATGCGGGCGTTCGGCGACGCCTGCGAGCCGCTGGTGGCAACCTACGGCACCGCGGCGGCGAGGAAGTACCGTCGACAGGCGGGGGAGCGCGACTGACCATCGCCTCCCAGCGGTCTCGTCGGTAGACAGAAGACGCCGGAACGCCTCCAACCGGCTGTGCCGACCTGCACGGAGGAAGACTGTGCCCGGGACGCCGCCCTCATCGTCCACATCCCGTGGGACGAGGACCGGCCGGTCTGTGCAGCCCACGGGCGCGTGCTGGTCCAGAAAGACGGGGTCGTCCCAACGCCGATTCAGGACGGGCCGGAGTGGAGCTAATCGCCCGAGGCAATGGCCTCCCGCGGGTCGACGGCCATCATCACCTCGTCGACGTACTCGCCGTCGATGCAGTAGTGGTCCTCCCGGACGGCCTCGGTCTCCCAGTGATTGTCTTCGAGGAAACTGATGGCCCGCTCGTTGGTCGCCGGGACGGAGTTGTAGAGTTTCTCGTAGCCGTGGTCGCTGGTCCAGCGCAGCCCCCTGTCGAGCAGATGGTGGCCGATGCCGTTCCCGCGGTAGTCCGGCGCGATACCGATGGTCAGCTTGGCCGTGTGGGCCAGTTTCTCTGTCTCGGGGAGTTCGAGGTGAACCCAGCCGACCAGTTCGTCGCCGTCCTCGCCCGCCACCTCCGCCACGAAGAACAGCCGGGACATCACGTCGTTGTGGCGGATGACGGCACCGTCATAGTCCAGCGAGGCGGCGACTGTCTCGGCCTCGATGTAGGTGTCCTCGCTGGCCACGGTGTCGACGACGTCCTCCAGCGCGTCGCGGTCCGCCTCGTCGGCCGCACGGACGGTGACGACCGAGTCGTCGACCTCGTAGGTTTCGCGCTCGTCGGCGGTGTGGGCGATCTGGAGTTCGTCGCCCACCTTCCTGATGTAGCCGTTCTTCCGAAGGATGGTCAGATGATGGCCGAACGCGGTCGGACTCAGGTTGAGCACGCGCCGGGCCTCCGACTCCTTCACCCGGCCGTGACGCTCAACGCAGTTGTAGAGGTCCTCCCGGTCGCCGTCGTCGAACGTCAGCCGTTCGGTGAGTTCCATGTGGGTTGGTACCAGACACCGCTACATAAGGATTGTTCGTACCGCGCCCTGGTGGTCACTCCACAGAGACGTCCGTCAGCAGCCGCGCGACGGCGACGATATCGTGGGTATCCAGCAGGAGTTCCGCGGCGGCCCGCACCGTCGCGTCCGACTCGTGCGCGACACCGTGACAGCGGGCGAAACACTCCAGCCAGTCCCGGGTGGCCCGTCGGAGCAGGCGGTGCTCGCGCGCCGAGAACCGGGGCGGGTCCTCGCCCGTCCGGGCCTCGAGGTAGCAGGCGACGACGGGGCCGAGGCCGTCACGCGCGGCTTCCAGCGCGCGCTCCTCAGCCGGTTCGGCAGCGTCGCCGTCCGCCATCGCATCCGGCCACGCCTCTCGGGCGGTGCGGGCGTCCGCCGCCAGCCGCTCGATGCGCTGGGCGTACCGCGATGGCGGCGGGCGCTCGTCGCCGTCGGCTGGGGCAGCGTCGCCAGCGGTTGGGGAAGCGTCGCCGCCGTCAAGCCCATTCCCGTTCTCGGTCACCGCTCATCCCTCCGTGAAGTCGACGCCCTTGCCGCCTCGCGGGTGTTCCCAGTCCGTGTCCGCGACGACCGCGCAGGTGCCACACTCGATGCAGGGCTGGGTGTCGAGGCTGACCACCGCCTTTTCCTCCCCGTTCGCCTGGACGGTCTCCTCGCGGTAGCAGCCGCCGCCGAAGTCCACGGCGCTGACCGGGCAGGCCGTGACCGCCGTGCCGCTTTCGGCAAGCGAGTTATCCTGCACCTCGATGTGGGGGTTGCCGACGTCGGTGTCGTAGGTCAGGTCGCCGATGCGGTCGGCCAGACTCGGCGGCTCGACGTCGTTCACCTCGTCCACGGGCGCGCCGAGTTCCTCGGCGATGACCGTCGGCAGGGTGACGTACGGCGTCTGCGTGTCGGGCACCATCATCGCGAGCGTCGGCGAGGAGTAGAGCCGCTCCAGGCGGTCACCCAGCAGGCGAACCCCGAACCGGCCCACCGCCGAGTCGAGCACGGCGTCGGTCAGGTTCGCCACCGGTTCGGGCTCGCCCAGCGTGCTGGCCACCTCGTAGCGCTGCGGTTTGAGCTTCTCCATCACGCCCTCCTCCCGGAGTTTGCGCTCGTAGAGGTCGCCCGTCTTGGCCGTGTCTCCGCGGGCCTTCGCCTGGAGGTAGGACTCCGCGACGAGTCCGCCGGCGGTGACGGCGTGGTTCATCCCCTTGATGATGGGGCCCTGGGCCTGCATCTGGCCCGCCGCGTCGCCGACGAGGCAGAGCCGTCCCTGGTGTGGGGCCTCCAGCGCCACCTTCTTCGAGTCGGGCACGAGTTTGGCGGAATACTCCCGCTCGACGTACTCCTCGTCGCCGAGCCACTGGCCCATGAACGGGTGCGTGAGGAGCGAATCGAGCAGTTCGTGTGGCTCCGCCTGCTCGGCCGCCAGCGAGTCGAGGTGGAACACCGACCCCACAGAGAGCGAATCCTCGTTGGTGTAGACGAACCCCCCGCCGCGGACCCCCTCGAACAGGTCGCCCGAGAACAGGTGGGCCGCGCCCTCGCCCTCGCCGACGTCGAACCGGTCGTCGACGGCGCCGTCGGGCATGTCCACGACGGCTTTGACCCCCTGGAACCACTCGTCGGGCTCCTCCCAGTCCATCAGACCGGCGTCACGGGCGAGTTCCGAGTTGACTCCGTCGGCGGCGACCACGAGCTCCGCCCGGATCGGGTCGAGTTCGTCGCAGGTGACGCCGACGATTTCGCCGTTCTCCCGGAGGAGCCCGTTGACCCGAACCTCCGTGAGGAGGCCGCCGCCGGTTTCGCGGGTGCGCTCGTGGACCCGTTCGGCGAGCCAGGAGTCCATCTTCCGGCGCAGCACCGCGTCGGACCACGCGGTGTCGTGCTCGTGGAGGTCCGTGATGTCGAAGCTCTTGACCTGCGAGCCAGCGACGTTGTGGAGATGGTACTCGGTCACGGGTCGCTCGGTCGCTCCCGCGCGGAACTCGGGGAACAGCGAGTCGATGGTGTAGGGCGCGGACTCCTCGGCGTAGATGAGGCCGCCCGACACGTTCTTCGACCCGGCCTCGGTACCGCGGTCGAGCACCAGCGTCTCCACGCCCTCGTTGGCAAGGGCCGCCGCCGCGGCCGCGCCGCCAGGGCCGCAGCCGACGACCACCGCCTCGTACTGTTCGTACTCGTCGCCCTGCGCCGCCGTCTCGTCGCCAGTAGATTCACTCATGTAGAGTCACCTCCGTCCGCGTCGCCCGCTCCATCAGGTGCGGTATCACTGCCACCGTCAGCCAGCGCCTCCACGTCCAGTTCGCCCGCCTCGAGCGCGTCGATGAGCCGGGGCAGCACCTCGAACAGGTCGCCCTCGATGAAGTAGTCCGAGAATCCACGTATCTCGGCCTCCGGGTCGGTGTTGACCGAGACGATGGTGTCGGACTCGTCCATCCCGACCTTGTGCTGGATGGCGCCGGAGATGCCCGCCGCGATGTAGAGCTCCGGCTCCACGACCTGTCCGGTCTCGCCGATCTGTCGCTCCTCGGCCGTGTACTGCTCGACGTGGCCGTCGAACTGGTAGGAGCCAGTGACGATGCCACGCGAAACGCCGACGTCGGCGTCCTCGAAGCAATCCGCGAGGTCGATTCCGAGCTCCATGCCGCGGGTCGGGTCGTCGCCGATGCCGCGACCCATCGCGACGATGACGTCGCGGTCGGTGAGGTCGACGCCGCCGCCGAGCTGGTCGTACTCCGTCACCTCGACACGGAACCAGTCGTCGTCGAGGGCGAGGTCACGCTCGATGACGTCGGCCTCGCGCTGGGGGTCCGGCTCGGGCACGTCGAAGCTCCCCGGGATGACCGAGGCGCCCTGCGGATGGAACTCCCGGTCGGGGTTGTCCAGACAGAGGATGGTCGAGTACTCGAAGCCGGAGAAATCCGGTCGCTTCATGTGCAGCACGCGCTCGAACGTGCGATTGCTGCCCGGCGAGCCGGTTTTGACGGGGTTGGAGATGACCTCCTCCTCGATGTAGAGCCCCGAGCAGTCCGAGGCCAGTCCGGAGTCGAGTTCGCCCTGGACCAGCGCCGAGAGGTCCCGCCCGTTGTTGGTCGCCGGGAAGAGGACGTAGCGTGGCTCGTCGTAGTCGCGCCAGTCGGCCGCCTCGGGGTTGCCCTGGCCGGGGTCGCCGCCCCACCGGGCCATGTCGCAAACAATCTCGGTGTAGGCGGTGTGATTGAAGCGGTCCAGCCGGTCGTCTTCGTGGTAGACCACCACGTCCGCGCCGGCGGCGATGCAGTCCTCGGCGTGGCCGGCGACGTCGTCGCCGACGAGGACTGCGACCACCTTCTCGTCCGCGCCTGAAGACGAATCGTCCGCGTCTGAAGACGAATCGACCGTGCCGTCGTTCGCAGCGGCGCCGTACTGCTCGTTGTAGTTGTCCATCATCTCCCGGGCTTTGCCGAGCATCTCCAGAGAGACGTCGACCAGGTCGCCCGCCTGCGTCTCGCAGTAGACCCACATGTCGCCGTACCTCCCGTCCTCCAGTGCCCGGATGTGGCGCTTGTCGGCGGTGGGGTGGTCCAGCTCCCGATGTTTCTCCTCTGGCGGGACGTGGGCATCGGCCTCCTGTTCTTCTTCGCCCTCGATGGAGTCGATGCGGTTCTCGATGAGGCTCGTGACGCTCTCGCGGTCCTCCCCCTCGGCCTCGCGATCGATGAGCTCCCTGAGGACGTCGCCGTCGTCGATATCCATCACCGCGTTGCCGACGTCGGCCGCCGACATCTCCGCCAGGTCGAGGTCGGCCGCGTCCGGCTCCTCGTCCTCGCCGGCGAACTTCTCGATGCGGGACTCGATGACCGTCGTGACCGGCGCACGGGCCTCGCCAGCGGTCTCGGCGTCGCGAAGTGCGCGCAGCGTGTCGACGTCCTCGATGTCGTTCACCAGCGGACCGATCTCCGACACGTCGTGCTCGCCGGGAGCAAACGGGAGTTCCGCGTCGCCCTCGGCGGCTTCGGCCGCGTCGGCGTCCGATTCGCCGGCGTCCGCTTCGGCCCCCGCCTCGCCGGCGCCCGGTTCGGCCTCGATATCCACCAGCACGTCGAGGCGGCCCTCGATGGCGTCGGCGGCCGTCTTGCGGTTCTTGCCGTCGCGCTCGGCCTCCAGAATCGCCGCCAGTTCGTCTGTGTCGTCGATGGCGTCCAGTTCGTCTTTGAGTTCGTCGACGGTGTACTCGCTCGGATCGAGCGCCACGGTCAGTCACCCCCCGCGAGCGGCGCCATCTCCTCCACCAGGTCACCCATCGCCTCGGCGTCGTCGGGGTCGACCATCGTCGCCTCCCGCTCCGAGGGCGCCTTGGGGATTGGGTCGACCGAGGAGACGATGGTCGGCGAGCCGTCGAGACCCACGTAGTCGGGGTCGAGGTTGAGCGCCTCGTGGTCCCACATCGTGACGTGCTCCTCGTAGTTCTCGGCGCGCTGCTGGGTCTGCTCGCGGAGGTCCTTGTGTTTCAGTCGGTGCTCGGCCTTTCGGTAGGTCGGTTCGAACTCGGGGTCCGCGACGATGAAGCAGGGTAACGAGGCCTCGACGGTCTCAATCTCCTCGATGTCGCCCTCGACGAGGCGCTTCGCCCGGACGGTGCCCGCCGCCTCGTCCACGTCCAGCGAGAGGACGTGCGTGAGGATGGGCCAGTCCAGGCCCCAGGCGGTCTGTGGGCCGGTGTGGCCGGTCTCGCCGTCGGCGGTTTTGAACCCCGCGAACACGATGTCGGCACCGCCCGCCTCGGCGTGCTCGGCCAGATGCTCGATAGCGGTGGTCAGCGTGATGGCGGTGGCCCACGTGTCCGCGGCCGCAAACTGTCTGTCGGAGACGAGATAGCCGTCGTCGGCGTAGACCGACGCCATCCCCTCCTGCAGGATCTCCTTGTAGCCCGGCGGGCCCATGCTCATCAGGCTCACCTGGCCGCCGTTCCGGACTTTAGTCTGCAGCGCCGCCCGGAGCCCGTGCTTGTCGTTCGGGTTCATCACCGTCGGCGTCTTGCCGCGTTCGAGATGGCCGTCCTCGTCGAAGGATACCGCGCCTTCGCGGAAGTCGGGGACGCCCTTTGTCAGAACTACTGAGTGCATTGATTACGTCTCCCGAAGAAAAATGGCGACAACCCTAATAGATGTTTGTTCGGCCCGACCCCGAACCAGCGACGCAGGCGCGGGAACGTGTCAGGCGTGGGTGGTCGCCCACTCGAGCAAGGGTTCGAGGCGCTCGCGGAGCTGTTCTCCCTTCTCGGTGAGTTCGTACTCGACGCGCGGCGGGATTTCGTCGTACTGCGTCCGCGTGACCAACTCCGCGTCGCCGAGTTCCTCGAGTCGCGCCGAAAGCGTGGACGAACTGGCCGTCGAGAGGTTGGTTTCGAGGTCGCCGAACCGGATCGCCCCGTGAGCGCCAATGACGGTGATGAGTTGCATCGCGTACTTCCTGCTGAGCGTGTTGATGACCCCCGTCAACGGGCAGTAGCAACTGGGCGTTTCGTCGGTACAGCAGTCACAGGTGGGTGTGTTCGCCATAGGTTTCTGTATCCGAAGCGACTACGTGACTTTGGACTGGACAGGTTAAGTGCTTTGCGTTGGGAAGTATAGACGAGGTACAGACCATGTGTGAATGTTGCGTGGATACGGCCGACGACGAAGTACAGCAGGACGACCAACCAGCGGAACTGGCCGACGACGAGGCAGCGACGGCCTAACAGCGGCGTCTGCCGTTCGCGGAGGGCCGGTTTTTCTGCATCGACGCCGTCACGGGTGTTCTGATAGACGACAGCACCGGCATTCAGTATCGACGCCAGAAGGGGTGTATCGAGGGCCGTACCAGCAGATACGTTCGAGGTGGCGACTCCCGAGCAGACCGATCAGAGCGAGGTGGCGAGTGCATTCCCGGGAAGCGCCTAGTGCCGGGGGAGCGCCTCAGATGCGGCCCGCGCGGCCGGGGTCGACGTCGATGGCGTCGACCGGACAGACGTCGACACAGAGCATGCAGTCGATACACTGGCCTTCGAACGTGGGGTCGGCCTTGAGTTCGCTCTCGGGGTGGTCCGGCGTGTCGACCCAGGTGAACACGTCGACCGGACAGTCCTCCAGACAGGCGCCGTCGGCGATACAGAGGTCGAAATCCACCGCGACGTGGGTGCCGTGGATGCCGAGTTCCTCCGGCGGGTCGACGGGACCCCAGACGGCAACGCCGTCCTCCTCGTCGACCTTCTCGCGGTTCTGCTCGAAGTTCGCGTCTATCGGCATGTCACGAACGCCCCCCGCGACCCACATAAGTGTTCGCAGGCGGCGCGGCGTGACGTGTCGCCGAGGCCCTGGCCGGCCGCCGGACACACCAACCGCTGTGGTCGACGCCGTGGGCAACCAGCCCCGGCGCGCCCTCACCGGTCCGGGAGTACTGGAGGTCGACCCCGTTCGCTCCGGACGGAATCGGTGTCCCACCGCTCGGGGAGGTCCATACATCGAGAACTGGCGACCGAGCGCACCAAGACGGCGCTCCAGGCCCGTCAGTCGTCAGCGGCCGCCGCCGACCCCGCGTCGACGACGCCGTCGTCGGTCCAGCCCCGGCAGTCGTAGTAATGGGCCCGCATCGTTTCGAACGCCGGGAGGTCGTAGGGGAGCGTGTCGTCGGCGCGGTCGAAGCCGCGTCGGTTGTTGAACTCCCGTTCGAGGTCGATGACCCGTGCGCCGACGGCGCGGAGTTCCTCGATGTCGGCGTCGAACAGGGCCTCGAAGCGCTCATCGGTCATCGTGCCCCGGGAGAACCGACAGACGATGCCGCAGTCCTCGAGCGCGCGGGTGTTCTCCTGGGTCACCAGTTCGTCGACTTTCTCCTCGCTCAGTCCCTCGGGTGGGAACGCGTCCTCCTTGCTGACGAGGGGGTACTCCCAGGCGTAGAAGGTGGCGTACATGTGGTCCGCGCCGCGGTTGGCGACGGCGAAGGAGAGCCCCTGCCCGTTGAGCGTGCGGCCGTCGTGGGCGGGGAACTCCATCCCCTTGACCGTCCAGTCCTCGACGCCGAGTTCCTCGTGAGCCCGGTGGGTGCCCTCCGCGAGAAGGTCGCCGACGCCCTCGCGGTGGGCGATTTTCTCGACCAGGTCATGAATCAACTCGACGTTGCCGAACTCGCCCTCGCTCTTGAGGTAGGCGGCGATGGTGTCACCACAGGAGATGGTGTCCAGCCCGTAGCGGTCACAGAGCTCGTTCGACCGCATCACGGCGACGATGTCGTCGACCTCGCAGTTGCCGCCGAACGCCATGACCGTCTCGAACTCCGGGCCCTCGGTCTCGACGCCGCGTTCCTCGTCCCTCGTGGGGAGCTTGCAGGCGAACGCACACTGCGAACAGGTGCCTTTCTTGTGCTTCTTCTCTTCGACCCGGTCGCCGTTGATGGACTCGTAGCGCTCGTAGCTGACGTCCTCGAAGTAGCGGGTGGGGAACGAGCCGATGTTGTTGGCGAGGTCGACCACCGACGAGGTGCCCTGGCGCTTCATGATGGAGTCGGAGGTCGCGGCATCGCGGTGGATCTCCATCGCGTCGGCCGGCAGGTCGAGGTCGGCTGCGGCGTCGCCGTCGAAGGTGAGCAGTTTCACGTTCTTGCTCCCGAGCACGGCACCCAGACCCCCGCGGCCGAACGCCCGCTCCTCGGTGGTCATCATCGAGGCAAAGCGCACCTCGTTCTCGCCCGCCGGGCCGATGCAGACGACGTGCTCCTTCGAGAGTCCCTGCGCCTGGGCCCATTCAGTTACCTCGGGCACCGTCGCCGCAGCGAGCCCTGGCACTTCCTCGAAATCGACGCCGTCGTCGCGAACGTGGACGGCCAGCAGTTCGTCGGCGGCGCCGCGGAGTTCGACGGCGGCGTTGCCGGTCCCCGCGAAGTTCCGCGAGAGGAAGCCGCCGGCGTTCGAGGAGCACAACCCGTCCGTGAGCGGTGAGAGCGACGTGGCGTTCATCCGGCCGGTGAAGGAGGTCTGGGACAGTTGCAGCGGCCCCGTCGAGAGGTAGAGCCGGTTCTCGGGCGCCAGCGGGTCGGCATCGAACGGCACGCGCTCGTGGGCGAGTTTCGTCGCCAGCCCGCGGCCGCCGATGAACGACGCGGCGACGTCGTCGATGGACTCGGTGTGGACCGACCGCTCGGTCAGGTCGATGGTACACAGCGGCCCGGCAGCGTGCAGCATGCGTTACCGTGAGACCGCGGCGGACATAAGCCACCCGCCGGCTGCGGCGGTCAGGCCACGTCCGCGAGTGCCCGCTCGACGGACTCGGCGACGCGAAGGAGGAAGCCGTCACCCCCTGGCGGTGCGACCAGCTGGAGGCCGACGGGGCGGTCGTCGACGACGCCACAGGGCACAGTCGCCGCCGGGGCGCCGGTCACGTTGAACGGCGCGGTGTTGTGCACTGTGTCGAGCACCGTCGGACCACCATCACCCGGTACAGCCCCGAATGCGGGCGCCGGCATCGGCGTCGTCGGCATCGCCAGCACGTCGACGTCGGCGAACAGCGCATGCTGGCGTCGGATGGCTCGCCGGCGGGCGTCCCAGGTCCGCCCGTACGCCTCCGTGTCGAGCAGGTCCCGCCCGGTCTGGACGGCCTGCTGGACGCGCTCCGGGAGGTCCGCGGTGCGGTCGTTCGCCGTCCGGAGCGCCGCCCGGAGGCCGGCCTGGCGCCCGGTGCCGAGTGGCTGCCCGCGGGCGAGCAGGTCGGCGAACTCCATGACGGTCTGGGCGTCGTTGACCGTCACCGCCGCATCGGCCTCCGGGAACGACACGGCCTCCGTGTCGGCGTCGAGTTCGGTGATGCAGGTCGTGAGAGCACGTTCGACCCTGGCCTCGACGGGCTGGTCGGCTACCTCCATGCACTCCTCGGGGATGCCGATACGGAGCTGGGCGGGCGTCTGTTCGAGCGCGTCACTGAACGACAGACGGGTGGGGGCCACGAGCGTTCCCGGGCGGGTCGGCTCTCGACCGGCCACAGCCTCGAACACCAGAGCTGTCGTCCGGACGTCCCGGCCAAGCACTCCGACGTGGTCGTTCGACGGCGAGAGGTCGACCACGCCTTCAGCCGGGACCAGCCCGTAGGTCGGTTTGAAGCCGACGACGCCACAGAACGCCGCGGGGATGCGGACGCTCCCGGCGGTGTCGGTTCCCAGCGCAGCGTCGACCTGTCCGGCCGCGACGGCCGCCGCGCTCCCCGACGAGGAGCCGCCGGGAACGTGGCCCTCGGCAGCCGGATTCATCGTCGGGCCGCGAGCGCTCCACTCGCCGGTCGTGCCGAAGCCGAACGGGTCCATGTCGGTCGTCCCGACGAGCGCCCCGCCGGCGGCCCGGTGTCGCTCGACGACGACCGCGTCGGCGGCCGGTTCCCACGAGAACACGTCGGTTCCACAGGTCGCCTCGACGCCACCGACGGCGATGTTCTCCTTCACCGCGAGGTCGAGGGCCGACAGCGGCCCGTCGGCGGACGCGTCGGCGAGAAACGTCCTCGCGAACGCGTCGTGGGGGTCGGCCGTCTCCCGTGGCTCCGCCGGGGGGAACGCCCCCGTGACGCTGTCCGCCGGGAGGGCGCGAATCTGCTCGAGCGCGGCGTCGACCCGGTCACTCGACGGCGGGTCGGCGTTTACCATGGCGTCAGTTCAGGGAGGGGGATATAAGGGTGGTTTGGCCGCGGAACGCGGGCCGGACTCGGCCGTGGGGGCCCAGCTTTCGGCGCCCACGGACCCAAGCTCCGGACTCGACCGTGGGGCCTGGCTTCCGGCGTGCCAGGAGCCGTGTGTCGGACCCGCATAGTTATCAGCCACGCTGCCCCACCCCGGGACGAATGACCGGCACCATTCCACCGAGCGAGGAGGCGCGGAGCGTGTTCGAACGCCTCGGCTACGCTGTCTCCGGCGACGGCTCCGAGTTCGTCGCGGAACGGAAGTGGCGGTCGGTCCGGGTCCGCTCGCTCAGTCCGGGTGCCGACGGGGGCGACCTGCTTCCCGACGCCGACGCAGGGCTGCACTGTCTCGTCACGTGGATGGAGCACGTCGACGAGCTACGGGAGCAGCTGTTGGACCGCCAACCGGCGGGTGACTGGGCGATTATCGGCGTCGACGACGACGGCAACCACGAGGTCCACCAGGCGGTATAACCCCGAGAGCGTCGGGTGACCGCAGTGAGCTGACAAGCGGACTGAACGGGGCAGCCAGCCTCGTTTCCTAAAAGGCCGAGCGAGGCGCTTATCTCCGTGCACCACGAAACTCGGGCGATGTTCGTGGGTCACGCGCTGCTGGCGTTCGCCCTGGTTGGCGGAGCCGCGGCGCTGGTCCGTGACAGGACGACCGCCCTGGAGCTGGGGCTGATCGCTGCCGCCTTCGCGACGATCCCCGACGTCGACATGACCTACGCGCTCGTCGGGCTATCGGGGCTGGAGGCCGGTACGCTCGCCGCCGCGAGCGCGTTCTGGGCGGCCAGCACGCTCGTCCACCGCGCGGTGACCCACTCCGTGCTGCTTGCACCGTTCGTCGCCGCCGCCGCGGCCACGTGGGTCTCCGGTCGGCGCAGGGAGTCGACGCCCGCCTTCGCGGCGGGGGCGGTCCTCGGCGTCGGCCTCGTGACCGCGGCGACGCTCGCCAGTGGCCCGCTCGGCGGCGGCGTGATGGCGGCGTTCCTCGTCGGCGCCGTCGTCGCCGGCGAGGTCGTGGTCCGTCGCTCCGAGCTGCGCGCCCGGGCCGCGTTCGGCGCGGCCGCGGTCGGCCTCGCCTCCCACCCGTTCGGCGACCTCGTCACGGGGGAGCCGCCGGCGCTGCTCTACCCGCTCGACGCCGTCCTTATCGCCGAGCGGGTCACGCTCAACGCGGACCCGACGCTTCACCTGCTCGGGGCGTTCGCCCTCGAACTCGGAGCCATCTGGGCCGGCGTGCTGGTCCTCATGTGGCTGCTCGGGCGTCCGGTGGTTTCCGCGATCGACTTCCGCGCCGTCGCGGGGGCGGGCTACGCACTCGCCGTCCTGGCGGTCCCCGCCCCGACGCTCGAGTTCTCGTACCCATTCGTCTTCTCCGTGCTCGCGGTCGGGACCCTCGGCGCCGTTCCCCGGTTCCGGTTCTCCGGGGTCGAACGCCCGGAGCCCGTGTCTGCCGCGCTGACCGGGCTCGCCGCGGTCACCGTCGCCGTCGCCGCGTACACGATGGCGTACCTGGCCGTCCTCTGAGGCGTCCGTCGACGTGGGCTCCGTTCGCGGGCATCGTGGGGCCGTTCAGAGCCCGTTGAGCGCCAGCGGGCCGAGCAACACCCCCATGAGGTAGACCCGTCTGGCCCCGATTCGCGGCGCGACGCTGCCGACCAGCGTCGCCAGCGCGAACACCGCCAGCCCGGCAGTGCCGGCGAACAGCCCCGCGAGCACGGCCAGGAGTCCGAGGACGGCGAGCGCCAGCCGCTGCTGGTTCACGCGGGTGACGAGCCGGAAGGCCACGTCCCCGAGGACACCAACCAGAACGAACCCGACGGCGCCGGCCGTGACGACCACCGGCAGGAGCACCCGTAGCGACAGCGGCGACCCCGCCTCGTCGACGGCGACGAGGACGCCGGTGCGTGGCGACCCCAGCGCCACGAGCGCGAACAGCGCGAAGACGGCGTTGCTCGTGTTCGCGCCGCTGGTGGCGACGACGAATCCTCGCAGGTCGCTGCGCTCGGGCACCGCTGGCAGCGAGAGCGTTGCTGCGACGCCTGCCGAGACGCCGGGGAGGTAGCCCACCGCGGCGCCGGAGATGCCCCCCGCCGCGCCAGACACCGCGAGGTCCGCAGGCGGCATCGCCAGCAGGGCGTCGGCCTGCTCCGGGACGCCATCGCCGTCCAGCGCGTCGAGCAACACCGGGGCACCGAACAGCCCGCCGAACAGCGGGGCGAGCACGCTCCCGGCCACCGGGCCCGAGAGCGACAGCGGGAGGACGAGCAGGCCGAGCCCGGTGGCGAGCGCGAACGTCAGGAGCGCGGCCGCCCTGGCCCGGTGAGAGGGCTCCGTGGCCAGCAGCGCGACGAGCACGGCGGCAGCGACAAGCGGGAACCACTGCGAGAGTAGCGGCGCCAGCCGCAGCATCGCCCACGTGACCGGGAACGATAGCGCCAGGGCGAGCAGCGTCGCCAGCCCGGAGCCCATAGCCGAGAGGCGGAGCGCCTCCCGCCCCCGGCCCTGCAGGACCAGCCGATGGCCCGGGAGCGCACTCGCCGCCATCGCCGCGTCGGGCACGCCGAGCGCCAGCGACGGGACGATGTCGAGGAACGTGTGAACCACGCCGGCCGCGAGCATCGCCGCGCCGAGGACCAGTGGGTCGACGGCGACGCTCGGCGCCGCGGCGGCGAGCAGCAGCGCGAAGTTGTTGGCGTGGAGCCCCGGCACCAGCCCGGAGCA
>CAYXXM010000003.1:0-23366 GCA_964469085.1 uncultured Haloferacaceae archaeon | reverse complement strand
TGACCATGCCCAATATTGGGCGCCTATATTGAAATAGTTTTGGCCGGTAGTATCAACTGTCCACAGAATTCTAAAATGGGTGGAAACAGCTCCGGTTGACGAGTTCTCCGAAAACACAGCGCGGAATGCGATTACCCTACTGTCTACCTTCCTTACAACTACAGATAGATATCTACGGGATCGGGTTACGCATAAACTGTACTTAGTGGGACTGGACCATCCTGGACTCCTCTTTGAAGAGACCCTTCGGACCTTGTCTTTTAATGACCCTTATGTCCGAGAACGGATGCTAGCAAGCTGCTATGGAGTTGCAATGTCGCTCTGGGCAGACCCGTACGGAGATACTCTAAGGAGTGAAATAACCGGTTTTGTAGGAGAACTGGTTGAGAGGATGTTTCAGGAGAACTCGGATTACGGCACCAAACATATCCTGTCACGGCAGTACGCTGGAGGGGTCATTGAGCTTGCTAGGAAAGTAGACGGGGGCTGCGTCTCACAGGATGAGGTCGAGCTGACCGACCCTCCGTTAGATCAAATTGGATCTCCGTTCCAAGACCCTGATTCGATTGATGAGGATGACCTCGAAGATGTTGAACCAGCGTTCCATATGGACTTCAGTAACTATACTGTCGGCAGATTAGTGCCAGACAGGGGGAACTATATCGATAATCATCCCGAGTACCGAGCTGTTTTTAAACAGATCAAGAAACGGGTTCAGGATCTTGGATATTCGTATGAGGACTTTGAGTCAGTTGATGATGAAATTGATCGGCGAAACAACCGGGGAAGGGATGAGACGAAGGTAGATCGTTACGGGAAGAAGTACTCATGGATTGCTTACTTTGAGATGTATGGAAAACGTGTTGATGAGGGTATTTTGCCAACTTATGAGGACGAGGTACGTCCGCCGGACTGCGATATCGATCCGAGCTTTCCGAATGAGACGAAAGAGTGGAAGCCTGAGTTACCTGAGCTATTTGAAACGGAGTATTCGGAGTATTGTGAGTGGATTTCGGGCGGCCCCAACCCGAGTTATGAAGAGTTGTTTGTGAAAGATACGGTTGATGGTGTGGATGGGCCTTGGGTATTGCTTGATGGGACGATTCGGCAAGCTTCCTTGGATGCACTGAGGATATTTACCTTCTTGAGAGGGGTTCTAATCGCTGAGGAAGATGTTTCTGAGTTGAAACAGGAACTGCGAGAAACTGAGTATCCAGGAAATAGAAACATCCCGGATACACCGGAGGATTACTACACATACGCCGGCGAAATCCCATGGTCTGATCGGTACGGCCCCTTTTTCCGTGAAGACGATGGTTCAGCAAAGAGAAACGTTGAGCAAGCTTTTGGCTCTCACAGAGGTAGTAGCAACGGCGTGGAGGTAGAGATCCCAGTACACGTCTATACCTGGGAGTCACACCACAGCCAGCTAAATCAAGTAAGTGGGATGAGGTTCCCCGCACCTGCGCTGTGTGAACATCTAGATTTGGTTAATCACAATGAGACATTCGATTTATTTGACTCAAATGGAGACAGGGCTACAATCTATAGAGAATACCAATGCGATAACGCACGGTACGGTTCTTGGCTACTGTATCTTCGGAAGAACTTGCTAGAAAAGTATCTTGAGGAGACCGAGCAGACGATTGCTTTGCTTCCTTGGGGTGAACGCACCTTGGATCATCAAGAACTTCAGGCGAGATCTGATGAATTATCTGAGTTGCATAGCAACTATGAGCACATCAATAAGGGGGTTATCACATATCAAGAATATCTCGATGTATAGTGAGCGGTGGTAAGCAGAAACGTCGGCTGGATATCTGCTGACTATGCGACTCGACTTAACGGGCGTTCCAGCCATATTCTGCGTGAAGAAACCGTTCCCTGGGCAACTGGTAACCGTAGCACAAACCAATTTTTGTCTTTACACAAACGACTTTGACCGTCCGGTCGACCTGCGAGTATGCGACGACGAACGTTTCTCGCTGGGCTGGGTGCCGGCTACCCCCTCCTGAGCGGCTGTGGCGGCAGCGGCGCCGACAGCTCGCCGGGCGGGACCGACAGTCGGACTGCCTCGCCGACGCCAACCCCAGCACCAACCGGAACCCCCTCCGAACTCGTGACGTTTGCGGAGGGGAGCGGTAGGATTGCTCCCGGCTCGATACTCGACCTGGAGACCATCCCCCGGACGTACGTGCTCTCCCAGCAGCGCTACCGCGGCGAGGAGGTGCTGCTGCGGACCAACGATCAGGTGACCGACCGCACCGTCGGGTTCGACAGCGAACGCAGCCGTTACCGGGTTGAGGGTGAGGCGTACGAACTGGCTGTAGAAGAGGGCCAGTAGCTGGCTCAGTAGATGAGTTCGTCGGAGTTCTCGAGCATGTAGAGCGTCCGGGCGGCAATATTGACCGTGTGGTCGCCGACCCGTTCGAGGTCCCGCACGGTCAACAGCAGCCGCGAGACGTCGGCCATCAGGTCCTCGACGTCCTCGCGGTCGTCGGCCTCGCTCTCGATGAGGTCCCGGACGATGGTCTCGGAGGCGGTCTCACAGAGGGCGTCCACCTCGTCGTCGCGCTCGGCGATGGCGAAACAGTCTTCGGCGCTCTCCTCGTCGTAGGCTGCCATCGCCATCGCGAGCATCTCCAGGGTCTCGTCGCCGATGCGCTGGACGTCCACGTCGGGGAACACCTCGTAGCGTGCCTCCCCGGCGTAGCCGCCGAGGTTGGTCGCCAGATCCGCGATGCGCTCGAGGTCGGTGATGATCTTGAACGAGGAGGCGATGAAGCGCAGGTCGCCCGCGACGGGCTGCTGGAGCGCCAGCAGGTCGACGCAGTCCTGTTCGAGGTCGAGATAGAGCTGGTTCACCTCGCTGTCGCCGTCGATGACCTGCTGGCCCAGCGCCTCGTCCTGCTGTTCCAGTGCGTCCAGGCCCATCCGCAGGCGCTCGGCGACCACTTCGCCCATGTAGAGCACGTCCTCGCGCAGTTCCGCCAGCTGTCGTTGGTAGTCGTCTCGTGGCATTAGCCGAATTTCCCCGTGATGTAATCTTCGACCCGGTCGTGTTCCGGGTTCTCGAATATCTTCTCCGTGTCGTCGAATTCGACAAGCTCCCCGCCGGTGAGAAACACCGCCGTCTTGTCCGAGATGCGGGCGGCCTGCTGCATGTTGTGGGTGACGATGACGACGGTGTACTCCTCGGCCAGATCGGCGATGAGGTCCTCGATCTTCGAGGTGGCGACGGGGTCGAGCGCCGACGCTGGCTCGTCCATCAGCAGCACGTCCGGGTCGGGCGCGATGGCCCGGGCGATACAGAGCCGCTGTTGCTGGCCGCCGGAGAGGTCGAGCCCGGAGCCGTCGAGCTGGTCGTTCACCTCGTCCCACAGCGCGGCCCGCTTGAGCGACTCCTCGACGATTTCGTCGACGTCGCCATCCTTCCCCTGTATCTCCAGGCCGTAGGCCACGTTGTCGTAGATGGACTTGGGGAACGGATTGGGCTTCTGGAACACCATCCCGACCCGCCGCCGGAGCGCGACCGGGTCGACGTCGTCGTCGTAGACGTTCTTGCCTGAAAGCAGCACCTCACCGTCGACGCTGGCGATGTCGATGAGGTCGTTCATCCGGTTGATGCACCGGAGGAAGGTCGACTTCCCACACCCCGAGGGACCGATCATCGCGGTGACCCGCCGCTCGGGAATCTCCATGCTCACGTCCTGGAGCGCGCGGTTCTCACCGTAGTACACGTCCAGGTTCCGCGACTCGATGATCGCGTCTCCTTCCGGTGTCGACCCCTGGTCGGCGTCGCCGCCGACGGTGGTGGAGATGGTCGGCGCGTCAGTTCCCTCTGTATCGCTCATTGGTGATGAATTAGTGGTCACGCTGGTAGTTGTTCCGGACGACGATTGCGGTGGCGTTCATCAGCAGCATCAGTGTTAGCAGCACGACCGCAGTCGCGGGCACGACCCCGTGGCGGAACGCGGGGTCGACGTTGCTGCGGGCGGCGAAGATCTGGAGCGGGAGCGCCGTCGCGCTGGCGAACAGCCCCTCCGGCGGGGAGTACGTCGTCGTCGCGACGGCGATGATGACCAGCGGCGCGGTCTCGCCGACGGCGCGGGCAAGCGCCAGAATGGTCCCGGTCAGGACGCCCGGAACGGCCTCCGGCAGGACGACGTTCCGGAGCGTCTGCCACCGGCTCGCGCCGACGCCGTAGGACGCCTGCCGGAGCGAATCCGGCACCGAGCGGATGGCCTCCTGGGCGGAGACGACGACGATGGGCAGGATGAGCAGGCCGAGCGTCCCCGAGGCGGCGACGACGACGCCGGTGCCGAACCCGAGCGTGTTTCGGAACAGCGCCAGGCCAAGCAGTCCGTAGACCACCGAGGGCACCCCCGCAAGGTTCGAAATGTTGACTTCGAGCAGCGACGCGAGCCGCCCGCCCCAGCCCGTGTCGGGGGCGTACTCCTCCAGATAGATGGCCGCGCCGACGCCGACCGGGAACGCGAGCACGGCCATGAAGCTGACAACGACAATGGAGCCGACGATCTGTGGGTAGACCCCGGCGTTGCTCGCGGTGAGGCCATCCCAGGAGTTCAACAGCAGTGTCGGGGTGAGGAAGCTCTCCAGGCCGTCGATACCGAGGCGCCGCTCCAGCGCCGCGCCGACGAGGACGCCGCCCACGAGGACGAACGGACCGAGGACCCCCCCGGCCCCCGCCGGGCGTCGTCGGATACTCCGACCGACGGCGAACGCCACGGGCACGACCAGCCCGGAATAGAGGACGACCAACAGCGTGGTGTTCGTCCCGGTCGCGATGCCGACGGCCCCGACCAGGGCCGCCCCAGCCACGACGGTGGTGGCCGCAGACACCCCCGCTTTCCGAGTCCGGGCGCGCGCGACGCCGGCGGCGACCAGTCCAGCGACGGGTATCGTCACGAAGCCGACGTAGGCGATCCACGCAGCGAGAACCCCCACAGGCGGGCGGACGACGGGGTATGCGAGACCTCCAGCAGCCAGTCCGAGAACTACCGAGACCGGAATCATGGGGCCGACATAGGGGCTCTCCTCGGTGACCCGGCCGTATGCGGCGACGGCGAGGGGGGGTATCCCCCCGAAGAACGCGAACAGGAGCACGTCGTAGGGGCTCAGCGCCTGAGCGACGACGTATACCGTGAGGCTTACGGCGAGGCCGCCACCGACAGCGGCGAACGCCAGGGTGTTCGCCGCCCTGCGTGCGGGGTGCCGCCGCGCGTACAGGAGGAACGCCGTGGTGGGCGCGACGAGGACCGCGAAGTACAGCAGGTACCACCGCGCCGACTCCGTGAGCGGCCGGAAGGCGTCGAACGCGATGTAGCCGAACAGGATTAGAAGCGAGAGGATGCCGACGAGGGTGGCGGCGACGAGAGCGACCTCGAACAGCGCCCCCTTGATGCGTTTCCATCGGAGGTCGCTGGTGTGCCCGAAGTCGTCATCGGCGTCCTCGACCGCCATTACTCGTAGGCCTCCCTGAATCGCCGTCGGACGAATTCAGCAAGCACGTTCATGGTGAGCGTGATGACGAACAGCGTCATCCCGAGGGCGAACATCGCCTCGTAGGTGACCCCGCCCAGCGAGTCCGCGCCGGCGATCTGGACCATCGCGGCGGTCATCGTCTGGCTCGACTCCGCGAGGTTCCGCAACACGTCCGGGACGTACGGCAGCTGGGGGCTCATCCCCATCGCCATCGTCACCGCCATCGTCTCGCCGATGGCCCGCGAGAGCGCGAGCACGTAGGAGGCGACGATGCCGGAGGTTGCCGCCGGGGCGACGATGCGGGTCGACACGTCGAACTTCGTCGACCCCAGCCCGTAGCCGGCCTCTCTGAGGCTGTCGGGAACCGCACTCAGCGCGTCCTCGCTGATGGAGGAGACCATCGGGATGATCATGATGCCGACGACGATGCTGGCCGACAGCGCATTGAACGTCCGAAGCGAGGGCATCACGAGCGTGAACTCCGGGACCAGCGGGAGGCCGGGGGGAACCACCCCCACCCTGATGGGAAGGACCCCCTGGAACAGCGGCGTGATGTAGACAAGCGCCATGTAGCCGTAGATGACCGTTGGGACGCCCGCGAGGATTTCCAGCGCGGGCTTGAGTACTGACCGCGCGCGGTCGGTAGCGTACTCGCTGAGGTAGATGGCCGCCGCCAGTCCGATTGGCAGCGCGATGAGTGCCGAGCCGACGGTGACGATGAGCGTCCCGCTGACCAGCGGGAGCACACCGTACTGGCCGCTGATGATGGGGCTCCACTCGGTGCCGGTGAAGAACTCTATCGGCGATATGACCGACCAGAACGCGAGCGCGCGGCCCGATAGCGCGAGGACGATGCCGACCGTAATCAGAATCGTCAGCAGCGCACTCGCCGCAATCAGGCGGCCGTAGAGCCGCTCTTTGCGGACGACGAATCCGTGTCGCTGGAGCGCCTGGTCGCCACGCTCCGGTTCGTTGCTCATTGGGTGAGTAGAACGTTGGGGGCGTTATCAGCGTTCCTTTTCTGGAAGCGCTGCCAGCTCAGCCGCTGTACTCGTACTCGCCGCTGATGCCGGCTTCGAGGTTGTCGAGGTTGTCCTCCACCATCTGCTCGCTACTGGGGACGTAGCCGATGTCCTCGGCGACGAAGTCCTCGTCGCCCTGGTTGATGTAGAAGCGGATGAACTCCTGCAGCTGGGTTTTCTCCTGCAGCTTGGTCATGTTCGCGTAGAAGAACAGCGGGCGCGCCAGCGGGTAGTTCCCGCTCTGGGCGCCTTCCAGGCTCGGCTCGACCGGGTCGGACCCGCCCTCGCTGAGTGACAGCGCTTTGATGGTGTCGGGGTTGTTGGTGTAGTAGGCAAAGGGCAGGTACCCCATTGCGTACGTGTTCCCCTCGACACCCTGCGCGATGAGGTCGTCCTCCTCGGTCCCCTCGAAATCGTCACGAATCGCGTCCTCCTCGCCGACGACCGCCTCGGTGAAGTAGTCGAACGTTCCGGAGGTGGTCGCAGCGCCGTAGAGGTCGAACGGCTCGTCGGGCCACTCTTCGTTCACGTCGGACCACAGTTCGGGCGCCGTATCCGGCGACCAGATGGTCTGGAGGTCCGCCATGCTGATGGAGTCCATCCAGTCGTTCTCGTTGTTGACGACGATGGTCAGCGCGTCCTGGGCGATGAAGAACTCGACCGGCTCGATGTCGTTGTCTCGGAGCCGGTCGACCTCCTCGTCCTTGATGGGGCGGCTCGCGTTGTTGATGTCGCTGTCGCCCGGAATGAAGACGTTCTCGAACCCGCCGGAGCTCCCGTCGCGAGTCAGGTTGAAGCTGACCTCCGAGTGCTCCTGCTGGAACTGCCGGCTAATCTCCTGTGCGACCGGGTACACCGTGCTGCTGCCGGAGATACGGATGTCCCCGGAGAGCGTCCCCTCGCCACCATCGTCGCCAGCGTCACTGGTACACCCGGCTACAGCCATCGTGCCCGCAGCGGCCGTGCCAGCCAGGAACGTCCGCCGTGTCAGGTCAGTGTCGGTCTGCTGTGACATCACCTGAACCATACGGGGAGGGACGTAAGTAGCCTCGTAATAGGTATATATAGATATACCGTTGGGACGGGTTGTCACGGGTCGAACCGTAGTTATGGCGGGAGGTGTGCTATGTAGCAGGCCTCAAATGGCGGTTGAGCTGCTCGTTAAACTAGATTTTGGATACATAGGTAGCTGATTTTCCCGGTTGAACGCCGAGTATTCACGGTCTTTAAATGCTCCTATATAGAGAATCTCGGGGGTTTATTTGGAGTCCGACACGGAGGGGTAGTATGGCCGAGACACGGAAGGTGCAGGTGACGGGAGGCTCGACGTTCACGGTCTCCATCCCCAAAGAATGGGCGACAGCGAACGACGTCGAGGGTGGGAGCCGCGTCGAGTTCCACCCCGAGGGGGATTCGCTGATACTGACACCCGCAACCGAGGACGAGCGGACGGAGGGAAGTATCGACATCGCCGGCCTCGACGGCGAGGAACTCCGCCGGGTGGTGATGACGATGTACGTCTCGGGGTTCGACGTCATCACGTTTCAGGGCGACCGCATCTCCTCGAGCCAGCGCCGCACGGTGCGGGAGGCGACCCAGAGCCTCGTCGGACTGGAGGTGCTGGAGGAGACGGGCGACCGGGTTGTCGTCCGGGACCTGCTCGACTCCTCGGAGCTCTCAATTCACAACGCGGTCGACCGGATGCGGCTCATCTCGGCCTCGATGCTGGAGGACGCCGTTTCGGCGCTCGCGGCGGGCGACGCCGACCTCGCGGGCGACGTAATCCAGCGCGACGACGACGTCGATCGACTCCACATGGTCGTCTCGCGCATCTTCCGCTCGACCCTGCGGAGCCCGAAAGCCGCCGTCGAACTCGGCCTTCCCCGCGAGGGCTGTTTCGACTACCACTCCAGCGCCCGGCAACTGGAACGGATCGCCGACCACGCGACCAAGATCGCCCATCTCTCGCTGGAACTCGACGGCACGCCGCCGGAGAACGTGGTCGAGTCGCTACAGAACCTGCGGGCCGCCAGCGCGGAGGTCATCGAGGACGCGACGGCCGCGCTGGTCGCCGAGGACACCGACGAGGCGACGCGACTGGCCAACGACGCGCGAAAGCGCGTGCGGGAACTGGACGGTCGTGCCCGCCGGATTGACGAACTGCTGCGCGAACTCGACCCGGCGCGCGCACAGATGCTGGGCCTCATCGTGGACTCGCTCTCGCGGTCAGCGGACTACGGCGGGAACATCGCGGAGACGGCGCTGCAGAAGGCCGCGCCCACGCCGTGAACGGCCAGGCCCCGGCGACGAAGAGAACCGAACGCTGTCGCTCCAGCGGGAAATTCTGGAAAAAGGAATCGACCGTCAGTCCTCGACGACTGCGCTGACCTGGCCCGTCTGGCCAGGGCGAGAGGTGACGCGCGCACGACCGGCGCTGGTCTCGATGACTGCGCCTTTCGTGATGATGTTCCGCCGGACGTAGTTGACGTTCGACGGGTTCTCGACGACATCCTCGATGTCTGCCTGCACCGTCTCGTCGCCGTCGGCGACCTGCGCGACGTTGGTCGAGAGCGCACGGATCTTCGTGTCGTCGCCCCGCACGTCGACGGTCCGGAGACGCGGTTCACCGATGGTGGTTTCGGTCGGCTCGGAGCCAAGCTGGTGGCGCTTTTTGTTGTGGATTCGCACGCGGCGGCCGCCGGTCCGCTTGCGTCGGGAGCGTCCCTGGTCTTGCATACAGGTGAGAACGGCGAGCGAGCACTTGAAGCGTTCGACTCTCGGCGCGGGTCCTTCGGTCCCGAACTTGCTGGGCGACGAAGGAGCCGGTAGAGAGTCGAGCACGCGAGGAACGCGGGGTGAATGGAGTGAACGAGCATTCGGGTGAACGAGTATTTCTCGCTACGTTCGACTATCGCTGCGGGCCGGTCCGCAACGCTTAGGGCCGCCGCCGCCCGCCGTCACGACGATGAGTCTCGAAGCCACCGTCGCCGTCCCGTTCCGGCAGGAGGGCCGCGAGCGCCTCGGGGACGGCGAGTTCGTCGTCGCGCTCTCGCTGGACCGGGACTGGTTCTCGCCCGACCAGGCAAAGCGCGTCGTCGACGTGGCACTGGGCCGGGGGCTACTCGCCCGCGAGGACGGGAAACTGGTCGCCGCGTTCGACCCCGAGTCCGTCTCTGTCCCCGAGGAGTTCGTTCCCGATGCCGCGATACTCCGCGAACAGAACGCCTTCGAGCAGGCGCTTGACCGACTGACCGACGCAGGCATCGAGAAGCAGGACGCCGTCGCCGGTATCAACCGTCTGCAGCGGGATCTGGGTATCACCATCGAGGCCGCCGCGGTGGTCCACGCCCGCCGCGAGGGGCTCGACGTGGACGGGGTGGTCCCGACGGCCCGCTCGAAAGTGCTGGAGGAGTCCTGACTTGGCGGCCGACCGCATCAGCGACGGGCACCGCATCGCCGAACTGCTCGCCTCGGAACTCGAAAGCGGGGCAACCCCGGACGCGCTCGGCGTGACGGACGCCGACCCGGACGTGGAACCCACGGCGGAGGGCGCCCACGCCTACCGGGTGCGCGACCAGCAGCGCGACGACCCGGTCGCCGAGGTGTCGGTCCAGCCCGACCGCGCGTACGTCGAATTCCGTGCCGCGCCCGCCGAGGCCGCGGATGCCGCCGAGGAGGCGGGCCTGCGCGTGCGCCCGAAGATGGTCGAACCACCCAGGACGGTCGTCTTCGTCGAGGACGGGGCGCAGGTGAAGTGGGTGCTGTCGGCGTTCGCGGCCGTACTCGACGCGGACGACGCCTGACCCCCGGGTCTGGCTGTCGCCGACGGCGCTCGTGGCTGGCTGTCTTCGACCAAACAGGGGTTCTCCGGTTCGACCGGGTAGATTCCGCCATTTCGCGCGCGCTCGCCCGCGTGACCGAATCGACAGTTTTTGGCGCGGCTGGGGTGAATCCACACGTATGACGACAGGTATCGCCGTGCTGAACTTCGGTGAACCGGCCGTCGCCGAGCGTGGCACGGTCGTGGACTATCTCGAACGCATATTTCTGGCGAACATGGATATCGAGGGCGATACCACCGAGGCGGCCGCCGCCGAACGCGCCCGCTCGCTGGCCGAGCGCCGGGCACCCGGGCTGCTGGAGGAGTACGGTGAGATCGACGGATCGCCGCTCAACGCCCACGCCGAGCGGCAAGCAGACCTCCTCGAAGGAGCGCTAAAGGAGCGTGGCTACGACGTCGACACCTACCTCGGTTTCCAGTTCATGGAGCCGTTCGTCGGCGACGCCGTTGCGGCCGCGAAAGCCGACGGCGTCGACCAGCTCGTCGGGCTCCCGGTCTACCCGCTCTGTGGTCCCTCGACCACGGTCCAGTCCCTGGAGAAGCTCTCGGCGGCCGTCGACGACCTCGACTGGGAGGTGACGTACGACGAGATCACGGGGTACCATACTCACTCTGCGTATGCTCGCCTGCGCGCCGACGCCATCCGCCACACCCTGGAGAGGAACGGGCTGGAACTCGACGCGGACACCCGGCTGGTCTTCTCGGCCCACGGTACCCCGACCTACTACCTCGACGAGGGGAGCCGCTACGTCCAGTACGTCGAGGAGTACTGCGAGATGGTGGCAGGGATGCTCGGCGACCCGCCGTACGAACTGGGCTACCAGAACCACGCCAACCGGGACGTGGAGTGGACCCGGCCCGACGTCGAGGACGTGATCGAGGAGATCAACGCCGACCGCGTCGTCGTAGACCCGACGAGCTTCATGCACGAACAGAGCGAGACGCTCTCAGAACTCGACGTGGAACTGCGCGAGGAGGCCACAGCGGCCGGCCTGGAGTTCACCCGGGTTCCGGTGCCGTACGACGACGACCGGTTCATCGACCTGCTCGCGGACCTGGTCGAGCCGCTCGTCGCCGGGTTCGACCCGGACCTCTACGGCCTCCAGCAGTGCAAATGCCGGTCAGACCCCAACGCGATGTGTCTGAACGCCCGCCGAAACGAGTGAGCCCGGCACGGTCGCCAACACGAATGACCACTGACCCCCCAACGAACGGCGAGAAGGCGACCGACGAGAGCGGCGGCGCCGGCGTCTCCGGCGAACGGCGCGCCGGTTCGGGCCGCGTAGCCGTCGACCGACACGCCTGTTCGGGCCGTGTCGCCGTCGAACGACCCGCCTGTTCGGGCCGGGTCGCCGTTGTCGGCGCGGGCATCACCGGGCTTTCCCTGACTCACGCGCTGGCGGCGCGCGGCGTCGAGACGGTCGTTTACGAGGCGACCGACGAGGTGGGCGGCGTCGTCCGGAGCCGCGAGGTCGAGGGGCGCGTGCTCGAACTCGGCCCGCAGCGCCTGCGGCTGACCGACGCGATTCGGGCGATGGTGTCGGATCTGGACATCGCCGACGAACTGCTGACCGACGACGACGATTTGCCGCTGTACGTCTACGCAGAGGGTGCGCTCCGTGAGGTGCCCCGCTCGCTGACCGCGTTCTACCGGACCGACCTGCTCTCGTGGCCGGCGAAGCTTCGCGTGCTCGCGGAGCCGCTTACGGGCGATATCGACCCCGGTGAATCCGCCGAGGCGGCGTTCGTGCGGAAGTTCGGCCGCGAGGCGTACACCAACCTCATCGCCCCGATATTCGGCGGCACCTACGGCTCGGACCCCGCAGCGATGCCCGCCGAACACGCGCTTGCGCCGCTGATGAAACTGGAGCGACGCGACGGGAACCTGCTCCGTCCGGCACTCTCGCGGCTGGTGTTCGATGACGGCGAAACACCCCCGCCGGCGAGTTTCGAGTCGGGACTCCAGCGACTTCCCGAGGCCCTTGCCGAAGAACACGCCGACAGCCTTCGGCTGGAGACGCCCGTGACCGGTGTCGAGCGGGGTGACGGCCCAGCGCCGGAGGCCGCCGGCGCATGGTGCCTCCACACCGAGACCGGCACTGAGCAGTTCGACCACGTCGTCCTGACGACGCCGGCGGAGGTGAGCGCCGAAATCGTTGCGAGCGTCGACCCCGACTCCGCGACGGCGCTCCGGGAGTTCAGCTACAACCCGCTCGTGCTTGTCTACCTGTACAGCGACGCAGTCGCTGACGGCTTCGGCTACCAGGTCCGCCGGACGGAGCCGCTCAAAACCCTGGGCGTAAGCTGGAACGCCAGTTTGTTCGACCGGGACGGCGTCTACACCGTCTTCATGGGCGGGATGCACGACCCCGGTGCCATCGAGCGCGACCCCGAACAGCTGGGCGAGACAGCCGTCGCGGAGTTCGAGCAGGTGATGGACGCCGAGGCGACGGTGCTCGACGTCGAGCGCATCCCGCAGGCGCTCCCCGCGTGGGACGACTCCTGGGCGGCGAGCGAGCGTGTGGACCTCCCCGACGGTATCACGCTGGCGACGAACTACACCGGCCGGATGGGCCTCCCCTCGCGGGTGCGTGAGGCTCGAATGCTGGCCGGCGAGCTCTCGACCCAGTTCGACGAACACTGACCCCAGACGCAGTCGCGGTCGGCTCCCTTACCACTCCCACCCCTGTGCGGTCTCGACGAACGCCTCGACGCCCTCGATTGGCGTGTCTCGGTTGACCCCATGCCCGAGGTTGAGAATGTGGCCCGCCGGCCCGGCGGCGCGGATGATTTCGGCCGTCCGCTCGCGCACCGTCTCGTGGTCGGCGAACAGGAGCGACGGGTCGAGGTTCCCCTGGACGGGCGTGTCACCAAGCTCCGTCCGGGCCGACGCCATGTCGACAGTCCAGTCGAGGCCAACGACATCGGCCTCGGTCGCCTCCAGACTGCCCAGCCGGCCGCTCATGTTCCGCACAAACTCGACGGTGGGGATGTCCACGTTGTCGATGATTTCCCGGTGGAGCGGCAGCACGACGTTCTCGTAGTCCACGGGCGGGAGCACCCCCGCGTAGGTGTCGAACAACTGCACGGCGTCGGCGCCGTGGTCGGCCTGCATGCGAAGGTATTCCGCGACGACGCCGGTGAAGCGCTCCATGAGTTCGTCGAACGCGTCGGGGTGGCGCGCGCGGAACTTCCGGACCGCGGTCCGCCGGTGGTCGACGCCGCCGGCGATGACGTAGGAGGCGAGGGTGAACGGGCCGCCCGCGAAGCCGAGGACCGCGTCCTCGTCGGCGACGCTACTGCTGAGCCGGTCGAGCAGGTCCGCGACGAAGGAGAGTTCCTCGCGCACGTCGCCGCGGCGCCGCGCCACGTCGTCGGGGCCGGAGACGGGGTTCTCGATGACGGGGCCGACGCCGGATTCGACGTGGTAGTCGAACCCCAACGGCTCCAGGCAGGTGAGGATGTCCGAGAACATCACCACGCCATCGACGCCGTAGCGGCGATACGGCTGCAGGGTGATCTCCTCCGCGATTTCGGGATTCTCGATGGCCTCGCGGAACGTGTACTCCTCGCGGAGGTCGCGGTACTCCGGCAGGTGGCGGCCGGCCTGGCGCATCAACCAGACGGGCGGCCGCTCGGTGCGCTCGCCGCGGGCGGCGCGAACGAGCAGCGGGTCGGTCATGCCCGGGGGTTGGGTCCAGCCCCGTTAGTGCGTTTCCGTTCCGGCCGTCCCCGCTCTGGTTTGAGCGGCTGGAGGCCGTCCTCGACTGGGCCAAACGGTGGGACCGCCAGGGGTTGGGAAGGCGACCAGTCACGGGACGGAAGCCCGACGCGTCGATCCAGCGCCGGAGCAACACTTATCCTCCATGCGCCGAACCTCGTGGTATACTCCCATGGGCCTGTACGAGCGCATCCTGGTTCCCACCGACGGCTCCGAGGGTGTCGAGCGGGCCGTCCGGCACGCCGTCGACCTGGCGGTTGTCCACGGCGCCACCGTCCACGCCCTCTACGTCATCAACGTCGCGAGCCACGCGACGCTCCCGATGGAGGGGGCCTTCGAGGGCGTGTCCGAGATGCTCCGCTCGGACGCCGAGGACGCGGTCGGCATGGTCGAAGCGGTCGGCGACGACTTCGAGATTCCCGTCGAAACAGCCATCATCGAGGGGTCGCCCAGTACGGAAATCGTGCGCTACGCCGAGCGGGAGGCGTGTGACCTGGTCGTGATGGGCACGCATGGTCGCGGCGGCATCGACCGGCTACTGCTTGGCAGCGTCGCGGAGAAGGTGGTCCGGGGCTCGAACGTTCCTGTGCTGACAGTCCGGGTCGGTGAGGACGGCGGCTCGATGTAGGCCAGGTGGCACTCCCTCGGCGACTGTTCAGACCGGGCGCAGGTGCTCACAGTCTCCCGCAGTGACCCGTTTTCGCTCGCCGTCGTCGGTCTCCACGATGAGTGCGCCCGAGGACGCCACGTCGACGGCTTGACCCACCACGTCGCCGCCCGGCGTCTCCACTCTGACTCGCTGGCCCAGTGTCGTCGCGTGCTCGCGCCAGGCGGGAAGGACCGATTCGGGGTCACTGCGGAGTTCGTGGAACACCTCGAGCAGCCGCTGGAGGAACCGCCGCCGGTCGACTGGCTCGCCACGCTCGGCGCTGAGCGAGGTGGCGTCCGCCGGGAGCGCCGCGGCGTCGACGTTGGCGTTTACCCCGATACCGACGACGAGCCAGGCCACCCGGTCGGCCTCGCCCTCCATCTCGGTGAGGATGCCACAGAGTTTCCGACCCCCGCGTTCGGCGGTGTCGTCGAGGACCAGCACATCGTTGGGCCACTTGATGCTCGCGTCCACGCCGGCCTCCCGAGCGGCGCGGCTGACCGCGACCGCGGCCGCGAGGGTGTAGATGGGTGCGTGGGCGACGGGGCGGTCCGGGCGAATCACCAGCGAGCAGTAGACACCGCCGGGCGGGCCGGTCCACCCCCTGTCGAGCCGTCCCTTGCCCGCTGTCTGTTCATCGGCGACGACTGCCAGATTCTCGACATCCGACTCGGTCGTGACGGCTCGCGCCCGGTCGTTCGTCGACGGGATGCGCTCGTGGAACTCCACCTCGAACGGCGCGTCGAGACCGTACTCGATGCTGGCGGCGCAGAATCCGGAGCTGTCGCTGACGACGTACCCCTCGTCGGTGCTCTCGATAGCGAAACCATCCGCCCGGAGCGCCTCGACCTGCTTCCGGACCGCGGTGCGGGAGAGGCCGAGGCTCGCGGCGAGGGCGGGGCCGCTGACGGGGCCGTCCTCCAGCGCGTCAAGCAGCGCGCGGCGGGTGCCGGTCACTGCGTCGATGGCTGGCCCGCGGGCGCTTAAACGCGCCGTTCCCGACGGTCGTGGATTGCGGAGGGGGTTGACGCGCCAGCGGTGCAAGGTTTCCCGTGTCGCCGGCGGTTTCACCGCCGGCTGGTTGTGGGACCTCCGGTCCCACGGAGCCTCGCCTCGCGAGGTCAGTTTGCCACTCGCTCCCTCCGGGAGAGCGAAGCTCTCCCGTGCCCTCGCTCACTTCGTTCGCGAGAACGCTGGTCGCTCGGGTTTTCCTGACCTCGGTGGTTCGGAATCCTTTTGCCCTACTCGCCAGACCCTCCGACAATGACTGAAGGTGGTCCACGATGACGATGGAGGACCGCATCGACGCGCTCCGCGAGCGACGCGCCGAGGCGCTGGAGGGCGGCGGCGAGGAACGCATCGAGCGCCAGCACGAGAAGGGGAAGATGACCGCGCGCGAGCGCATCGACTACTTCCTCGACGACGGCACGTTCAACGAGTTCGACCAGTTCCGGACCCACCGCAACCACAAGTTCGGGATGGAGGAGAAACAGGTGTACGGCGACGGGGTCGTCACCGGTTACGGGGAGGTCAACGGCCGCAAGACGTTCGTCTTCGCGCACGACTTCACCGTCTTCGGCGGGTCGCTCGGAGAGGTGTTCGCCGAGAAGGTCTGTAAGGTGATGGACAAGGCGATGCAAGTGGGTGCGCCAGTCATCGGTCTCAACGACTCCGCTGGCGCGCGAATACAGGAGGGCGTCGCGTCCCTCGGCGGCTACGCCGAAATCTTCCGGCGGAACCAGGAGGCCTCCGGTGTGGTCCCACAGGTATCGGCCATCATGGGCCCATGCGCGGGCGGTGCGGTCTACTCCCCCGCCATCACGGACTTCACCTTCATGGTGAAAGACACCAGCCACATGTTCATCACCGGCCCCGACGTCGTCGAGACGGTCACGGGCGAGGAGGTGAGTTTCGAGGAACTCGGCGGCGCAGTCACCCACGCCTCCACCTCCGGGGTCGCACATTTCGCCACCGAGGACGAGGAGGAGGCGCTGGACAAGATCAAGCGCCTGCTCTCCTACCTCCCGCAGAACAACGTCGAGGACCCGCCGCGGGTTGACCCCTGGGACGACCCGGAGCGTGCCGACGAGTCGCTGAACGAGGTGGTGCCGGACGAACCGCGCAAACCGTACGACATCGGCGACGTCGTCTCCTCGGTCGTCGACGAGGGCTCCTTCTTCGAAGTCCACGAGGAGTTCGCCAAGAACATCGTCGTCGGCTTCGCCCGCCTCGACGGCCGCTCGGTCGGGGTTGTCGCCAACCAGCCCCGGGTCAACGCCGGCACGCTCGACATCGAATCCAGCGAGAAAGGCGCTCGGTTCGTCCGCGCCTGCGACGCGTTCAACGTGCCGATTCTCTCGTTCGTCGACGTGCCGGGGTTCATGCCCGGCACCGACCAGGAGCACGATGGCATCATCCGCCACGGCGCGAAACTGCTCTACGCCTACTGCGAGGCATCCGTCCCGCTCCTCACCGTCATCACCCGGAAGGCCTACGGCGGCGCGTACGACGTGATGGCCAGCAGTCACGTCGGCGCGGACGTGAACTACGCCTGGCCCTCCGCAGAAATCGCGGTGATGGGGCCGAAAGGCGCCGTCAACATCCTCTACCGCGACGAGCTCGCCGACGCCGAGAACCCCGAACAGCGCCGGCAGGAGCTCATCGACGAGTACCGCGAGGAGTTCGCCAACCCTTACACCGCGGCGGACCGCGGCTTCGTCGACGACGTGATCGAGCCGCCCGAAACCCGCAAACGGCTCATCGACGACCTGGAGATGCTGCAGGGGAAGCGCGAGCAGACCCCGCAGAAGAAACACGGGAACATCCCGATATGAGCGAACCTCCGGCGGACAGCGCGGAGAACGCGGACGACGAGGCGGGCGAGGATGCGGCGAGCGACGGAGCCGCCGACCTCACCGAGCGGCTCACCCTCCCGCCGAACGCCGACGAGAGTGAAGCGGCCGCCATCCTCGCCGCCGTCGGCGCGCATATCCGGGATCAGGCGGCCGCAGCGGCGACCGCCGAGGGCGAGGAGCCAGCGAACTGGGCCGACCAGCGCTGGGCGTTCGCGGGCCGCGTCGAATCGCTCCAGCAACGGACGGTTCGCGTGCGCGATGGAACACCCGGAGACGCCTGGAAGGCTGCGGGGCGGTCCGAACGGCTGTAGCGGCGGAGCACCTCCACGGGACCAGCCGCCAACGCGAGTTCGTACTGCTGTGCCACAGTTGAATAACGTCGCTTTCGGGGCGTCTCGGCCTGCGTAGCTCCGTCTCAGCCGGGTTAATCCGGCTCACCACCGGTAGCGCCGTCCATAGATTTATCACGGTGGCTCCCAAAACCGGAAGTGTATTTCCGGTATGGCCCACGAGACACCCGCATACACCGACACGCCGACGACGGAGGAACTGCTCGCTACCGAGCGCGAGCGCTACAGGGCGCAGACGCCGAACTCGGCGGCGATGGCGGTCGAACTCGGGGAGCTGGTCCCGGCCGGCGTCTGTAGTACCTACCGCGCCTACGAGCCGCATCCGGTCCACGCCGAGCGCGCGGAGGGGACGACGCTGTACGACGTCGACGACAACGCGTATCTCGATTTCGCTCTGAACAACGGCACGCAGCTCGTCGGCCACACGCATCCGAAGCTCTCGGAGGCGGCTATCGACCAGATCCACGACGGGACGCTGTACACGCGCCCCTCGGAGCTCATCGCGTACGCGGCCGAACCGCTCATCGACCGCTGGGACGGCATCGAGCAGGTGCGCTTTACGAACAGCGGGACGGAAGCCGTGATGCACGCGACGCGGCTCGCGCGCGCCTACACCGACCGCGAGAAGCTCATCCGCATGGAAGGCGCCTATCACGGCGCGCACGACCCTGCGTTGGTCAGCAAGATGCCGCCGGTCGAGCAGGCCGGCCCTGCCGCCGACCCCAACCCGGTCAAGGAGTCACAGGGAATTCCCGATGCGGTTCCGGAGGACATTCTGCTCGCCCAGTACAACGACGCCGAGAGCGTCGAAGCGTTGCTTTCCGAACACGCCCAGGAGACCGCGGCCATCCTCGTCGAACCTGCGTGCCTGAACCTCGGGCTGGTAGAACCGGAAGGGGACTTCCTGCAGCGCCTCCGCGAACTCGCCGACGAGTACAACGTCCTGCTGGTGTTCGACGAGGTGAAGACCGGTGTGAAGCTCGCGCCGGGTGGCGGCGCGGAGTACTACGGCGTGCAGCCGGACCTGGTCACGCTCGCGAAGGCCATCGGTGGCGGCTATCCGGTGGGTGCATTCGGTGGTCGCCGCGACATCATGGACCTGGTCGCTGCGGACCTCCAGAAAGGGCCGGCGACCGGCGCCGCACACTACGGAACCTACAACGGGAACCCGCTCGTGTTGCGCGCTGTCGGCGTGACGCTTCGCGAGATTCTGACCCCCGACGCATACGACCACGTCACGGGACTCGCCGAACGTCTCGCGGCCGGCTATCGCGACGTCATCGCCGATACGGGGCTAACGGCCCAGGTGAAGACCGCCGGCTCGCAGGGGACGGTCCACTTCACCGACGAGTCGATCACGACGTTTCGCGATTGGGAACACGTCGACGAGCAGTTCCACGAGGCCTACTGGATCGGCATGCTGAATCGCGGCATCATCCCCCACCCACACGACGCCTCTCAGCAGTGGACACTCAGCGTCCAGCACACCGCAGCCGACGTCGACGAGCACGTCGACGCGTTCGCGGAACTCGCCACGCATTTAGCGGCGGCCCAGGACTGAGAGAGCAATGGCCTCCGACCCCGACCGTCGAACCTACGATATCCTCCGGCTGCTCGCCATCCACGAACCCATCGGGAGCGTCCACCTGACCGAGCACCTCCGAGAGCGCGGCTACTCGCTGACCGAGCGGACGGTCAGGCTCACCCTCTCGGAACTCGACGACGACGGATACACCGAGAAGGCGGGCGGAAAAGGGCGACGCCTGACCCCGGCGGGTCGGGCGGAGCTGGAGCGGGGCGGTGTCAGCGGCCGCGTCGAGCACGTTCGCGAGCGTCTCGCGGACCTGACCAGCCGTGTCACGTACGACCCAGCAGCCGACGATGGCGACGTGGTTGTCGGGACGGTGCAGGTGCCCGCGGCGGAACGTGACGCAGTGGAGTCAGTTCTGGAGGCAGTGAGCGCATCGCCGATGGGGCCGGTCGTGGCGGCGGTCCAGAGGGAGGGCGATCTGGTGACCGTGACGGTGCCTTCGAGCGTGTCCGTCGACGGCGTGTTGCTCGCACGGGGAATCGACAGCCACCCGGACACCCTCGGTATTGTGGAGTATCAGGCCGACCCCGCGCCGGAATCGCTGCCCTATGACGACCCCGATCCGTCGACCGACGGCGGGGCGATACGGCGGTTCACCGACGTTATCGGCGACGAGCGGGCGACGCTCGACCTCGTGTCGCTACTCATCGGAGCGGGCCGGACCGACGTCGAGCGTGCGCTTGCGGGCACGACGGGACTGCTGGTCGCCGATAACCGCGAGGTGCCGCTGGCGCGCTACGACGACGCGCGCGAGGTGGCGACCGCGACCCGGGACCGGCTCGGCGGCGTGCTCGACCTCCGGCGCCCACGGGAGGAGGGGCCGTTTCCGTGGGGCGAACCGGGCTGGACGTTCGCGTCCCTGACGTTCGCCGGGACTGCCGAACTCGTCATCGCGCGGTGTGTCGAAGCCGGTATCGCCACCGACTGGGAGACGCTCGCGGGACTACGCGCGCGCTCGTCGCTCTCCAGAGTTTAGTAACGGTGGGCTGATACGTTGGCTTCCTGTGCGCTGACACGTTCTTCAGTGGACGGGAAACTGCTCAGGCCCGTCGGCGACGACAGAGCGTGAACTGGACCGTGTGGAAGGAACACTTATGTGAAAGAGATGCTATTGATTGGCAGGGTGGCAACACTATGCCATACAACAGAACACACGGACGACGAGAGTTCCTCCGGACGACGGCCGCGGGCGCAGGCACTGTCGGACTCACCAGCCTCGCCGGCTGCGCAGGCACGTTCGGCGGCGGCCCCAGTGGACCGCTGAACGTCGCCGTCTACGGCGGCGTCTTCCAGGAAGTGATGGAAGAGCACCTCTTCGACCCCTTCCGCGAGGAGGTCGACTACGAGGTCGAGTCCGAAGCCCAGCCGACCTCCGAGGAGGCGCTCACACAGTACGAAAACGCCGTCGACGCCGGCGAAGCACCGGTCGACGTCGCCATCATGGCCAACACCGGCGTCCTTCAGGGGCTGAACTCCGACCTCTGGCACCTCTGGGAATCGGGTGATTTCGAGAACACCCAGTACATCAGCGACGACCTCGTCCGCGAGACGGACGGCGGCATCGCCAGCATCGGCGCGCTGTCGTGGTACATCAACCTCGTCCAGAACACCGACGTTATCGAGGAGCCGATCAGCTCCTGGGAGGCTCTCTGGAACTCCCAGTACGAGGACCAGCTCGGGCTGCTGACCTACGCCTCCAACTCCTTCCTGCTGGAAGTGGCCGCGACCATCCACTTCGACGGGAAGGACATCCTCGACAGCCGCGACGGTGTCAAGGAAGTTCTGCGGGACCTACAGGGCATCAAGCCGCAGGCCAACTTCTGGTACGCCAACGAGGCCGAGTTCCAGCAGCGTCTCCGCGACGGCCAGGTCCCTGCGGGGATGCTCTACAACGACGTGACCCTCGTCATGCAGGACGAGGGCGCGCCCGTGGAGACGAACTTCGTCGACGAGGGCTCGATCCTCGACTCCGGACACTGGGTCACGCTGCGCTCCTCCGACCTCACCGAGCAGGCCCGGGAGTTCATCGACTTCGCCAGTCGACCGGATATCCAGGACCGCGTCGCCGAGAATCTCTTCACGAGTCCGACCATCGAGCGCCAGCACTCCGAGATCGACGACGAGTTCTACACGAAAATCGCCGGACCCGGCCCGTCCGAGGCAATCGTGCCGAAGTACGAGCTCTACGTCGAGGAAGAAGACTGGGTCAACGAGAAGTGGAACGAGTTCATCATCAATAGTTGATGGCCGGAATCTCGCTGGAACACGTGACGAAGCGCTATGGCAGCGACGTACTCGCCGTCGACGGCATCGACCTCGACATCGAGAGCGGCGAATTCGTCACGCTCGTCGGGCCATCCGGCTGCGGGAAGACGACGACGCTCCGGACCATCGCCGGCTTCGAGAAGCCGACGTCGGGCCAGATCAGCATCGGCGGTACAGACGTCACCGACGCCCCGCCCTACGACCGCAACACGGGCATGGTGTTCCAGGACTTCGCGCTGTTCCCGCACATGACCGTCGACGAGAACGTCGCCTACGGGATGGAGGCAGCGGGTGGCTACACCGGCGAGGAGATCGACGCCCGCGTCGCCGAGATGCTGGAGCTCGTCGAGCTACCCGATATGGGTGGGCGATATCCGGACCAGCTCTCGGGCGGGCAGCAGCAGCGCATCGCGCTCGCGAGAGCGCTCGCGCCACAGCCCGACGCGCTCCTGCTCGACGAACCGCTCGCGAGCCTCGACAAGAAGCTCCGCGAGCAGATGCAGGTGGAGCTGCGGCGCATCCAGCAGGAGATCGGTATCACTACCGTCTTCGTCACGCACAACCAGGAGGAGGCGCTGACGATGTCGGACCGACTGGCAGTGATGAACCACGGCCAGTTCGAGCAGGTCGGGCCACCCGGCGAGGTGTACGACGACCCCGACAGTCGATTCGTCGCTGATTTCCTCGGCACCGCGAATCTCTTCGACGGCGAGGTGACGAACGTCCAGGATGAGTACGTGACCGTGGACTGTGGCGACGCCTCAATGCGGACGACGTCCCGGTTCGACGTGGCTGTCGGCGACAGCGTCTCGGTCATCGTCCGCCCGGAGCGGTTCGCGTTCGGGGATGGAGCCGACACCGAGAACGCCTTCGACGGCACGGTCACGTTCAAGCGCCACCTCGGCAGCAGCGTGGAGTTCCGGCTGGAGACAGCCGGTAGTCGCGAGCTCGTCGTGGTGCGTCGGAGCGGTAGCGAGGACTGGCAACCGAACGACAACGTGGTCGTGTCGGTCCCGCCCGACGACTGCCGGCTCGTGACCAGATAGATGGCAGCCGAAACCACATCCAACGACGTGGACGACGGCGGGCGGGCGGGCCTGCGCGAGAACGCCAGGTGGTACGTGCTCGCGTACCCCCTCTCCTGGCTCGTGTTCGTCTTCCTCGTCCCGCTGTCGCTCCTGGTCGTGTTCAGCTTCTGGGTCAACATCCCCGGCGGCCAGTACGAGATGGGAGTCACCCTGGAGAACTACCGACGGTTTCTCACCACGCCACTCTACCTCGATCAGCTCTGGCTGACCATCGAACTCTCGCTGGTCACCGCCGTCGCCTCGCTGTTCCTGGGCTACCCGCTCGCGTACTACCTCGCACTGCTGGACCGACCCCGGCTACGCAGCGTGCTGCTCATCACCATCGTCTCCTCGCTCTGGATCACGTACGTCATCCGTGCGTACGCGTGGCAAGTCATCCTCGCGTCCCGCGGTATCGTCAGCTCCGTCGGCGTCGCGACCGGCGTCCTCGCCGAGCACCAGTCGTTCTACCCCGGCTACTGGGGGCTGGTGGTCGGGAT
>CAYXXM010000002.1:0-24931 GCA_964469085.1 uncultured Haloferacaceae archaeon | reverse complement strand
TCCGAGCGATTGGTGTACTGGAGGCGCACCGAATCGGCATCGGGTAGCTTCGTCCTACGCCCGGAAGAAATAAGTCCCACCGCACTCACAGGACATGGTAGGTCGTGACGCGGGCGCCGCGGCTCACCGGCCGTGGTGACCCGAAAAAGGACCTGCTACCATGAAAACCGAAGGACCGCGGCACCTTAACGGTGCCGCACGGCAAGAGGAATCGCCCCGGGCGGATAAAGCCCGGGCCAACTCACCCGCGAATCGGACCGAGAGATACCAAACCTTCAACCACCCACACCACCAAGCATCGCCCCATCACAATGTCGCGTCGCGGCTATCGCCCGTCGGATCGCGGCCGGGGCGGCCCGGAGTGGCTGCCACGCATGAGGGAGCCCACGACATACCCAGCGACGTTCCTCCGGTTGTTCGGCCTGGGCCTGGTCTTCGGCGGGCTGGCCGCCGCGAGCATCGTCATCGTGGGGAGTCTGCCCTGGGCAGCCCTCGCCTGGCTCGGCCTGCTCTCCTGGCCGGTGGTCCTCGCCGCCGCGTTCACGCTGGCGTTTCTCGGGACGCTCGACGCCATGAACGTCGCGTATTACCTGGAGATTCGCGTCGTCGCGGATCGCGAGCCCGGCGAGGTCGCCGCCGACGCTACGGGCGAGGTATTGTCCTCGACGCTCGTTCGGTTCACGCTTGTGTACATCGCCGTCGTCGTCGGCATCAGTACCATTCTCGTAACGCTGACCCCCGCCGGCGACGTCGCGCCCCTGCTCGCGGGCGGCCTTGTGGCGGCCGATTACCTGCTCCTCGGCCGCTTCACGTGGTCGCCGGCGGCCGTCGCCACTGTCGGCGTCGGCAGGCTCGTCGCCACTCTCGTGGCTATCGAGGTGCCGGCAGTCGACGAGTTGCTCGTCGCCGAGGTCCAGCAGGTCGGCAATTAGAGCCGGTCTTCCGCGACCGTCGTCTTGCAGAACATCCGTCGGATGACCACCAGGACCACCGGCACCGCCGTGACTGGGCGGGTAGGGAGTTCCCACGTCGTGACCGTCGCCGGCAGCCCCGCCAGGTTCACGAGGGCAAGGGCAGCCATGTAGCCGAGGCCGCCCCACAGCAGGACCTCGGCGACGATCTTCACCGCACTCGCCGGCACCGAATATCGGTACAGCGTGTGGTGATACCAGCGAGAAAAGCGGATACGCAACGCTTCGTCAGCCATCAGCCACGTTCTCGGAGGGCCGTGTAATGAAACCCATTGCTGCCGCTACACGATCCGAAGCATCGCTCGCCAGACACCCCATTTCAACCCATGACAGACAGTACACCCCATCTCGATCCGGAGCGGTTGCGGAACAGAGCCGCCAACCACGCCACAGTCGCCTCGGTACTGGAAAACATCGCGGACCAAGCCGAGGCGGGCGACCTTCCCGACGTCGATCCCGAACTCGCCGAGCAGGTACCCGCCGCGCTGTACGAGGATTGAGCTATTCGACCTCGGCGTTGGCGATTTCGTCCATCTCGTCGATGAGTTCCTGGCTGAGGGGTGGCTCCTCGTCGAAAATGTCGGCTGTGATGTCCGGATGCTCCCGCATCAGCCGGAAGATGTTGACGCCGCTTCTCGCAATCCCGCCAGCGAGTAACACCACTGACTCACCATCGTCGGCCCCCTCGAGGAGTTTCGAGAACTCCCTGATGAGTCGTTCCGGGTCATCGTCGGCCACGTCTGCCAACGGGCGGTCGATGTCCATCCTTCCGGACCCATTCACACCAATGACACGAAATTCTGACGGCCTCGAGCATGCATCGCTCACCGACTACCCCGACGAGTTGCGGGCCGAGGCCGCCGCACAGCGCCGGAACGCGCCGCGCGTCCCGTGGGGTGGTGCGTGATGGCCCGGAACCCGCAGTACGATTACGAGGTCGAACTGACCGCGACGGCGACCGCGCAGGTCCGCGCCGAGACGCCGAAGGACGCGGCAGAGCGCGCCGAGTCGATCACCGCAATCCCCGAGGGCTGGGAGTTCGACGACGCGAGTGCCTCCCGCCTCGCGACGGACGGTGGCGCGGTCGCTCGCGACGCCACCTCGCGGGCCGCCCCGCTCACCCTGCACGATCTGACGTGCATCGTCGGTGCCCAGCGCCGACGCCTGGCGCTTCGTATCCTCTACGAGCGCGAGCCCGTCGACGGCGATGCCGGCCCGCTCGACGTGGCCGACCTCGCTCGCGACGTCGCCGCGGCGGAGTTCGGCGAGGACTACGCGACGAGCGAGAAGCAGTCGGTCTACCGAACGCTCCGGCAGTCCCACCTGCCGACGCTGGCCGCGCTGGACGTCATCGAGTACGACGAGGAGCGGTACGAGGTCCGGGCCGGCCCGCACCTCGATCTCGCCACGGCCGCACTCTTCGAGCTGTCCCACCTGGCCGGGGGTGAAGAGTGATGGAGCGACCGACAGAGCACACCGTGACGGTGAAATCGGACTTCCCCTACGTCACCGCTGGGAACAAGCCGATTTCACGCAACTCTCGTCTGTTCGCCTTCGGCGTTCTCGTAGCGTTGGGCCTTACTGCGTTGTTCACGGATCCGCTACCGGAGTGGGTCGCTTTACTGGCCGGCGTCATGGCTGGTTTCGAGCTTCACCACTGGACGGTCTTCGAGAATCTCTACGGTGATGGAGGTGAGGAGTGATGTTCGAGGGTGGATTCAGCGGGAAGATTCACAATCGAACCGAGCAAGGGCTGGTTCTCGCCGGGCTCGTCCTCGTCTGGACGCAGTCGCCCGTCCCGCGGCTTCGGTTCTGCCGGCGCTGTCTGCGCGGCCTGACCGGGCTCTATGGAGTGGTCGCCGTGACGAACCTCGGGGTGATCGTCGCATGAGCACCGAACCGACGCCTGCCTGCGAGCGCCACCTCCGCCACGACACCTTCCGAGAGGCCACGGAGGGCGACCTGATGCATCGCGAGCCCTGCGGGTATTGTTTCCCAGAGGGAGAGATCGACGTCGACGAGGAGAATTTGCTCGTCGCGTGCCGCAACTCTTCGTCAATCCATCGCCGCGAGTCGACTGGGCCCGTGGACTACGAGTCGACGGGGACGCCCGAGGAAGGGACCATCGCGAGCAAGCTGGCGGACGAGGGCGTGACCGACTTCGACGACCTCGACCTCGGAGGTGAGGCCTGATGTCGTCCCAGGCCACCCTCGGCGAGTTCACGCTCGACGCGCAGATCGAGGCCATCCAGGAGCGCGCCCGGAGTCGCTGCCTCGCGGGTGACCGCCCGACGCTGGAGGTGCCTGACGATGTCTGAGGCCGCCGTCGCGCCGGACTACACCGAGCCGGCGCAGGGTGAGGGCGACCCGCTCCTGCTCGTCGGCGACGGCACCAACGCTCGCGAGGTTCGGCACGTCCTCCTGCACTTGCAAGAGCGGTTCGACGTCAGCCTCGAGTACGAGGGCGAGCACCAGCGGGCGTATCTCGTCCATCCCGAGGATTCCGGTGGTGGTGCCGATGTCTGAGCTTGGCTTGGCCCTGGTCGCCGTCCTGACCGTCGGCCTCGTCTGGTCGCTCTACGAGGCGGTCGACGAGATCCGCGACGACGACCTTGCCAACTCCGTCATCGACGACCCCGCGATCGCCGCCGGCCTCGCCGTCGGCTTCGCTCTCGCGCTCGTCTGGGTGGTGGTCAACGGTGTCTAAGCATCGGCCCCGCACCTCCGACCACGCCCCGCTCCGGTGGGTCATGCGGAGTCGTGCCTTCGACCGCCGGCTTCGCTACGCCTGGCAGGAGGCGACGCCCATCCCCAACCCGCCGGGCGTCACCGGCGACGAGGTGCGGTACCACGAGCCCACGGACACCTACATCGTCCGGAAGGAGGGCGAGCTGACGACCGTCCTCCGGGCCGATCTCGGCGAGTCGGCGTCGGGTTGTGGGCCGAGAAGCCCCGAGCGGAGGCGGTGAGCGTGGCCGGCCAGCAGTATCGCGCGGGGCCGTCTGTCCCGAGTGTCTTCGAGGACGAGACGGACGCCCACCGCGAGGCCGCCCGCTTCCTCACCAGCGACATGAACGTCGTCCCCATCGTCCGCGGGATCGACGACCTCGGGCGGATGAACGCCTGGCTCCAGGTCGCCCGCGAGATGGACTGTCGCCGGCGGGTGTATCGAGCGCTCGAAGCGCGGCGTGACTATCTCGTCGAGCAGGAACGGGGTGGGTCCGGCGGATGACACAGCCACAGCTCGCCACCCACGAGGCGAAGTTTAGTGCCTGGTACACGGCCGCCGACCCCTACGACGGCCTGCAACCCTACTGGGCGCTTCGGCAGTTGCTCATCGTCCACGCTGACGGCTACGTCGAGACCACCGCCGAGATCGATGGCGAGCAGTGGGAGATCCGCCTCAACTACTCCGACTCCGGCATCGCGACGCGGCCAAGTGACGATTTAGAGCGCGACGTCTTCCGGGAGTTCGACCTTCGAGCGTTGGGCTATTCGCAGCGGAAGCTCCATGTCAACTTTTCACCCCGGTTCGAGGGGATGTGCCAGCCCAGCGGCGAGGCCATCGACACGCCCTGGCAGCACTTCGATGTCGATGCCGGTGTCGACGCGAAAGTCCAGGGCTCGAATATCGATCTCGACGAGTATCACGGCCTCATCAGCCGCTGTTTGCAGGAACTCGCGAGCGAGGCCGGGTTTGAGCTCCACCACAGTCACTTCGGCGAGCCCTTCGGCGGCCGTATCCAGGAGGTCGAGCGGTATCTCAGGCTGAATTATGACCTCAGTCGGAAGCTCATCGGCGATACCGGCGTCATGCAACGCCTCATGATGTTGCTGGCCGACGAGCGCGGGACGCAGGCCGAGTACAAACTCGACAACGAGGGCAGGATCGGGAAGAATCACCGCCTCCTCCTCCACTCCGAAGACGTCGCCGAGGTGTTCCCCCGGCACCGCGCCCGGTGGGGTCGGCAGGTGAAGTCCTATCTCCTCAAAGAAGACGACGCCTTCGAGGCCGACGATGCGCTGTACCATCCGAAGGTTGGCGCGCTCTTCCGACAGTCGCTCAGTGCCGGCGCCGCCGACTGGGACGAGCGCGAGCGGCTCGTTCGCGAGCTCGATGAGACGGTCTTGAGCCTGCTTTCGTGGTCGGATATCCCCGTCGACGTCGGTGATGGGAGTGGCGGCACCGGCGGGAACACGGTTTTCGTCGCCGACGACCACTTCGACGTCCAGCCGCGCCACGGAACCCTACCCATCGCGCCCGATCCGACGCCCGAACTCGAGGCCAAGCAGGAGAGCATCCTCATGTGGACGCTTCAGCAGATCTCCGATACCGAGTCCGACGCCGATGTCGTCCAGACGCTCGCCGCTGACGGCGGGATGCACCGGGACGACCTCGCCGACGCGACCGGCTGGTCCATGTCTACCCTCTACCGGGCTCTCGACCGCCTCGGCGGCGCCGTCGAGAGTGATAACGGCTACTTCCGGTTCGCCAGTCGTCAGCTCGCGAAGGATATCGAGGCGCTCATCCAGCGCGTCGATGACGTCAAGCAGACCGTTACCTCGCAGGCCGAGCGCTTGCTCGACGTCGAGATCCGCTCCAAGTCCAACAGCGCGTTCCAGCGCTGGCTCGCCCGCTACGGCGCCGAGTTCGTCGATGCCTCGGCCACCGAGTCAGGCAGTCCCGTCATCCGGATCGACACCGCACTCACCCGCCTCAAGCACGTCGACCATCCCCACCTCGTCGACGTCATCCAGGATATGGTCAGTGCGTGGCGCGAAGACCATCGCGACGACCGTCTCATCCAGGACGCCCGGGTGAACGCTCGCGTCGATGGGTCCCGCGAGACTGCCGTCGTCGCCGCCGTTCTGTGAGCGACGGGAGAGAGGCATCACTGTTTCAGGTGGAGTTTCTTTATAAGGACACCCCCGTCTGAGCCGCGGGCTTCGTGTCGCTGGCCGTCGCGATCACTCCGACACTCACAGTTTCGTGGCACTTGGGGGTGCAACTAATCCCGGCCAGCGGGCAGACCCCCTTATGGGTGTGCCTAAGGGCACGACCCTACGGGTCGCAAAAACACAACCGCACTGTCGGCTCCAGGTGATGCACATGAAACGGTGGTTGTTTCGGCCGTATCGGTTCGGACACGGTTTCGCTCATACTCCCGCGGGCGCATTATCCGCCCATGCAGTACGAGTACATGAAGGACCACGACTTATTCCGGGAGGTGGCGCGGGCGATTGCGACGCACGTTGGCGGCCGCTCAGCGGGACCGAAGGCCGCGACGATCCTCGCCCGGGACAAGGGCGGTCACCAGCTCGTCGGCCTTCTCGAGTACGGAGAGATGGTCGGCTACTTCGAGCCGTTGATGTACAACTTGGTCTCGTACCCCTATCACCGGAACGCACTTGACGGAAAGGCGAGTTACGCGGTCGCCCAGCCCACCAACAAGACAGACGTGCAGGATTGGCTCTCGACTCGCGAGGATGTGGTCTGGACTCACCCGCGGTTTCGGCAGTAACGGACGTCACACCACCAATTCTTTGCCGATACCGCCCCACTTGTTGAGTAGTACCGCCGCACTCCCGCCGAAGGGCTCGACATACCGTCGGTGATCGGGAATCCGGTCCAGAATCTCTTGGTGATGGACCGTCTTCCCTCCAGGATAGGGGAAGGCGCTCAGAGCCATCGAACCACCCTGTGCGCAATCCCCGCATTTTGTTCATCGGCGCGTCTGTCACCCATCGGCCATCACCTCTCTAAGGTCGACTTCCCCCAACACGTCCAGCACATCTTCGACCGACTCTGCCTCCACCTGCAGATACTCTTTGTCGTGTTCGAGTGTCTCGATATCCGCCTCCATCCGATCGTCCCAGTCGTGGAGGCAGTAGCCGTCCTCGATCTCCTGGGAGTGTATCCGGACGCGAACCTGGGCAATCGTTTTCCGTTGGACTACCTTGTCAGCGTCTTGCCCGCTCATGTCTGTCCACGCTCCCTGTCGTTGTGCTTCGAGTTCCAGACGAGGAAGTCCGTGAACTGCTCGTGCTCCGCCTCTGTGGGTCGCCGAAGAAAGGCGTAGCAGTTCCGGCACCGGCCCTGGTATTCGCCAGTGGCGGCGTCGTAGTGGTGCGACGTTCCGCACTGTCCGCATTCGATTCGTGGGACTTGATGCGGGCCGAGCCGACGGCCCGAGCCGATTTGAGCAAGCCTCTCTACGTCTTGTTCGCGGCTCATGCGCACCACTCCGTGAGTTGCCTATTCTCCGACTGGCGGCGTTCCACTTTCCGCTCGTGGGCGCACTCGTCGCAGAGGTACTTGTCCCGCCAGCCGTCCGTGGATAGCTCTCTGTAGCCATCCACGGCCTTGATAGACTGCCAGCAGTCCTCGCAGTGGTCCTCAGCCTCCGGCTCCTTGACGTACTGGTAGGCGAACGGGCCAGTAGTGTAGCCGCTCGTATCGAGGACGTCGTAGGCCGTCACGTAGTACTCGTACACGCGGTAGGAGTACTCGTTTCCGTGGAGGTGGTGGCCCTGATACTCCTCGGTCTTGAACGGCTGCATATCCATCGCCAATTCGTCGCCGTGCTCGTCGTTCCAGTGCTTCGCGATTGACTTCGCCATCCCTACAACGGTATCGTCCGTGAATACCTCGTCACAGATACCGCACTCGCACCGACGCATCCGGAGCCGCTTAACCTCAGTTTCTGAGTCGTTCATAGCGACCACTCCTGGCCACAGGTGAGGCAGACGGCGTAGGGCACCTCACTGGAACGCCCATTGAAGTACTCAGTCCGGATCTCCTCAGTGATGTTGTCCGACCCGCAGTCGTTACAGGTGATTTTTCGCTTGCCGGGGTCTCCCGATTCAGGCATCGATCTCGTCCTCCCAGAGCCAGCCGTCAGGAATGTCCCACGCCGACGCGTATCCAGGGCCGTACTCGACTTTTACGCTGCTACAGCGACAACTAAATCCGACTGTTGCGGTCCCTCCAGTCACCGGCATGAAGCCCTCATCGGCCTGTCTCGCCTGATGGATCAGCTCGTGCTGCCCGGTAAGCGATTCGAGTTCGGGCACGATCTCCCGCTCGCACTCCTCGCATAGGTCCGTCCGGGGGACTTCCTCCGTGCTTGACTCGTTCCCGCTCTCGCTCTGAGCAGTCTCTGAGTCACTCATCGACCGTTACCTCCCCTTTCAGCACTTCGTTCTCCTTGATCCAGAGCCTGTGTTTCTGCGAGCAGTCGTCACAAGCCAGGAACGTCTGCTGGGATTCGACCTCAACGCGGTAATCGGCCGATTTCTCGCACTCGGGATACTCGCACTGTCCTTCTTCGACACGCTCCGCGCCCGTCAGATCGAGATTGTGGTCCTCGACCACACCACCGTCTGCCCGCAGCTCTTTCCTATTGAACGCCTCGTGATGCGTCTCGCGCGTCATATCCCCATCACCGCCACTGGATAGGCGTCTGGTCGCCCGGTTTTGACGAGCTGGTTGTCCTCGACCCGTATCTCATGCGCTGAGTCGATCTTCCGAGGGCCGGTAATCCGAATGACACCGACCATCGCTCGTTCCATCGTCATGAATGCAGGTCCGAAAAGGGCCATATCGACGAGTTTGCCCGTCAACAGACCGCCCGATTCACCCGTCATCGCACACCTCGTCGATTGCGAGGTCGAAGGCCTCGCCGAAGTGCTCCTCGAGGAGTTCGATATCCTCTGGGAGCCGCTCGACGACCCGCGTCCGAACTACAGTCCGAGTCTTCGATTTGTAGGCGTCCGAAACGTCTGCCTCACCACTGAGGATTTCTCGCTCGCGATCCGTCAACAGCGCCCGCCCTGGCTCGGTCATTACCGAGCGGCTTTCTGTGCTGGCCATGTATTACTTCACATCGTAAATTTACGCCATGGCGTAAATAGGTTACGCCATAGAGTGATCGCGGTTACGTGGCGCCTGCTATCTTCTAAAACAACCTCGCAGAGTCCCACGGTCGACGACCGTTAAATCGGGCCGAATCACCCCGATATACGCTGGCGCGTTGACGACTTCTCCCATAAGTCGGCAATGGTGGTTTTGTCGGTCAACTTAGCCGAGACGGATCATCGAGAGATAATTATTCGATTTTCCCCCCTGGAATCCCAAATCACTCCCGCTATTTTGGTAACCAACCAACTTGAGGTCATCATTTGCTGACAACGAAACAGTTGTAGGTGGGATTACAACAGTTACCTTATCTTGAATGCTATCATTCCCCGGAATTCTCCCCTGTGCCAAAGTGAGGGCAGAGCCATTTTTCGTGACTTTCCCGAGTATACGACCCGGGCTGGTCGTGTTCTGTTCATTTCGAACGGCACCAGTCACCATATACACGCCCGCTTTCTGGACGACAATCTTGTTGTTAGTCGAATCAAAGGCGCTGAAGTTGTCTTCTCCGGAATCTGTCGTGTCGATGTTGACCTGCGTGTCGGACCCCGAGGGCCAACTATTCTGGTTGCTGGAAAGATACGCCGTCGTGAAGAGGTTGTTAACCTGCCTGTCGTCCACACTGATGAATGAGGCGTTTCTGACGTCCCCCTTCCCTTGCAGATCGATTGCGTCTTCCGCGTTCGGGAGGTGGTAGTTATCCCCACCGTCAGCATTATCGTTACCGGAGTCTTCGAGGGCGGACGAACCACCGCTGCCGCCGCCAGACCCGTCCCAGATCGTCACCTCGGACCCGTCGTGTTGCATAGCCCGGAGGCCGCCGTCGCGCCAGTACCAGACTACTGCATCATCTGGTATCTTCGACTGCGCCGGCTTGTCGATTCGCTCTTCCACGTAGAGGTGTTTGAAGAATGACGGTGGGACGGGACTACCTTCCGCGCCGAGGCCGCTGGTTTCTCGAGTCATGTGATTTTGTAGACCAACTGCTGATTCTGGACCAGCACGAACGCTGGCGTCGAATCCGGTGAGTAGTTGTCGAGATCCGATTCCGTGTCGACGACTGCTGTTTCTGGGTTTTCGTAGATTGTCATGGTCGTATCGCCCTCCGTTCCCCCGCCACCACCGCCGCCCTGTAGTTGTTCCTTCGATCCACCGCCAGTTTGCGAGCCGATGACGTAGGCGCCGAAGAAGACGGCGACCCCGCCGATTACCTCGCGTCGAGTTTGGCTCATGCGACCACCCCAAGGATGGCGTCGAAGATTCCCCAGCCGAATCGGTCACCCAGCCAGAAGCCGAGTGCGGCAACCAGGCCCATCACGACGAGTGATTCCCAGTCGTCGATCATCGAGCCTGCACCTCCGTCGGCCGCCCGCAGGCCGGGCAGATGTCCGGCCCCATCTCCGCCGCGCACCGGGCACAGCGGACCAGCGTGATGTCGCGGTGTGCGCTCACGACAGCACCACCCCGAACAACCGGACCAGGCCATCGACGGCCTCGCTCATGCCGCCGATGAACTGGTCGACCATGACGGTCAGGTCGACTCCGGGGATGAGCCCGACCATGGCCGCCACCAGGATGACCGCGAAGAACGCCACGATCTGCGCGTAGGTGCCGATCCGAGAGAGGACGTGCAGGATATCCCAGAAGTGATAGAGGGCGAGTAGCGCGGCCGCCATGATGGCGATGCTCCCTGGCACGCCGACGGCCTCGAGGAGCTGGGCGAGTGCCATGGCTCAGCCACCACCCCGGCCTCGGATGACCGCCCGGACTTTCTCCGATGCCGCGGCGCCTCCAGTCTTGTCGATATACCGGCGATAGCCGACGTAGCCGAGCGCGGCGATCGCCGGGATGCCGACCGCCCAGACCGGCGCGCCCGAGCCAGCGTCGTCGCTGAAGATGCCGCCGCCACCGCCGCCACCGAGGTCGAAGCCGCCGCCACCGCCGAAGGAGCCGTTGAACTCGTCGCAGGAGCCATTGAGGTAACAGGGTTTGAACGTTCCATTGCCCTCATCACCGGGCGTGACGCCGCCGAGGTTCACACAGCCGTAGTAGTAGCCCTTGGCCGTCTCGAAGCTCTTCGAGCCGTTGTACCAAGTCTCGTTGTAGGTGACGTTATAGACGAGCGTGGTGGTGTTGTACGTCGGGTCCCAGTATTCCAGCTGGATGCCGTAGAGGGTCGTCCCGTTATCGGCCGGCGCTGAGCAGATGCCCATCGCCGTCGGGCCGTCGATGCCCTGGCCGTCGCTGGCGATGATAGACGCTTCGTAGGTGCCGACCGCGCCCTGATCGTCGACGACCTCCAGCGTGACGTCGTTGTTGCCCTCGTTGCTCGGCGCGAAGCTGATCTGCGGGCCGTTCAGGACCGAGCCGTTCGGCAGTATCCAGCGGTACTCGGCGATCGAGCCGTCGGTGTCCTTGGCGTCGGCCGTGAGCGTGACCGTCTCGCCGACTTGGGGCAGTTTGGGCTCCCACGTGTAGAAGGCGGTCGGCGCGAGGTTGCTGTCGGAGGGGTCGCCGACGCTGACCGTCGACGTGTAGGTCCCCACCGCGCTTCCGTTGTCGGTCACGTTGACCGTCACCTCGTAGTCGCCGGGCTCGGCGAACGTGTGGGTGGGTGTCCGCCCGGTCGCCGTCCCGCCGTCACCGAAGGACCACTGGTAGCTATCGATATAGCCGTCGATGTCCGAGGCGTCGGCCTCGAAGGTGATCGACTCGTTCGCTGTCGGCGTGAGCGGGTCGTAACTGTACCAGACGCTCGGTGCCTGGTTCGGCGCGGCCTGGCCGATGAAGATCCACGTCTGATAGGTCGACGTCGCGCCGTCGTCGTCCGTGACCGTGAGCGAGATGTTCTTGTCGCCGATGAGCGACCACGAGCCCGTCACTTGCTTACCCGTGGGATTGCCCTCGTACCAGCCGAGATTCCACTCGTAACTGACGATCTCGCCGTCTGGGTCGTTGGCCGCTTCGGTGAACGTGACGTCCTGGCCCTCGACCGGCATGAACGGGCTGTACTCGAAGTAGGCGACGGGTGGTGTGTTGGTCTCGTTGGCGTCCGCGTCGGAACCGTTGCCGTCCTCCTCCTCGACGAATATCGTTCGCGTGTAGATGCCGAACTCGCCGTCGTCGTCGGTCGCGATGAGCGTCACCTTGGGTGAGCCCTGTTCATCGAAAGTGTGGGAGAACTCCTTGCCCGTGGCGACGGACTCCCCATCGATGAACCACTCGTACTCGTCGACAGTCCCGTCGGGATCGCTCGCGTTCGCCCTGAACTTCATCGTCTCGCCCGGCGCCGGAAGGACCGGCGGGTCCGTCGTGTACGATACCTTCGGCGGCTTGTTCTCCTCTCGAGTGCTGTCACCGCAGGTCGGGTCGTTGCCCGTTCCGAACGGTGGCGTGACGGCGAACTGGTCATATGGCGAGGTCTCGTTCGGCGCGATGCCGCCGAGCTCGATGTACGTCCGGTCGGTCGTGACGACCACGTGGTACTGGATGCTGTCCTTGACCGTCTGTGTCGTGTTGCCGGCCGTGTCGAAATCCGTGAGCGTGTGCCCGGTCGTGATCGCGTCGCTCCCCTCGGCGCCTTCCGCCCACGAGGCTTTCGCGAGGTCGTGCGGGTCGAACTCTTCGTCGGTGGTGTAACAGACGCCGAGCGTGTACTCGAAGGTGTCCGAGGATGAGGGTTCCTTCGTAAGTGTGAAGTCCTTCGTCAGATCAGACCCGCTGACGGTGATGGTGTCGGTCGTGTCCTGGTAGCCGTCCTTCGTGACTTTGACGTCATAGGTGCCGTCCGAGAGGCTGACCGAATAGGCCCCGTTCGAATCCGTGGTGTCCTTGGCGACGTTGCTCCCCGACTGGTTGAAGTAGACCGTCGCGCTGTCGATTGCATTCCCGCCAGAGTCGGTGATTGTTCCCGAGACGGTTTCGGGTGCGTTGTCGACTCGGATATTATCAATCCACGCATACCCTTCTTTACCACTGGACCCGAGATTGTTTGACAGTTCGATAGTGCTTATCTTAGAGGCGGTATTCTGCATATCGACCCAACTTGACTCACCGACCAGGGAGCCATCTGAGAGTTTGTAGAGTTTGGCCTTGTATGTATTAGCAGAATAATTGAATTTAGTAACTATCCTGTAAGCTGTATTGTATTCGAAACTGGCGAAGGTCTCGTGGTTCCCAGCCGTGCTTCGTGCTATCACATCCTCCTTATCCCGGTCAAACCAGACAGAAGTGGCCGATTTATTATTGCTGTTCCTCGCTATCCAAGACGCAATGTCGCTTACCGATGTATTCGTGTCGACCTTTATTTGGACAGTGAGGTTGTCCATCGCGAGGCTGGTATCTCTGTTCAAGTAGACTGACGGATTGTTATTGTTTGCGTGGAGTCTTGCGCTGTAGCTTTCAGAAATGGCACCTGTAGTCGTCGCATTGAATAGAGTTCCATCCCCGTCCCACGTATCGTTCCAATTCGTGTGGAGGTCGCTCGTACTTCCAGATTCGAAGTCACTCACCAGAGTTTCAGCGGCGACTATACCCGCGAATATCATCACTAAACCGATACCAACGACCAACGCGATTGTCGTTTTACGTTTCATGAATCATCATCTCCGCTGATCGAACCCTCGACGACGATCTTCCGGGCGCTCCGGTCGCCGGTCACGTACTTGTACCCGAGGTAGAGACCACCGACTGCGAGGATGGGCCCTGCCGCGCTGTTCGCAATCGCCCCGATGACGGGCTCGCCCATGGCGCTGAGGCCGAGTACCACAACGGCAATTGCAGTCGCCGCGTACAGACGGAGGGTAAACGCATCCAGCGCGACGAGAATCGCCGCCAGGGCCGCGAGTTCGATCCCGACGACCAGCGGCACGCCGGCGCTTCGTGGCAGGCCGAGCGTCCCCGTCAGGACGAGCGCGAGGAGAAGCAATAGCCCGCCGAGGATGAGGGAGTTTCGCGTCGTCAGGAAGCCCAGCACACCAGAATCGCTGTCCAGGGAGGGCAGATGTTCCTCGATCTGGATGTCCCAGCGCTCCAGGATGAGGTAGCCCGCGACCCCCAATATGAGGATAATCCCGACTGTCGATGTTGCACTGCCGCCAGTCTGGAGTGGCTGGAGCATCATCGGCCAGTCACCCCCGGCCTCGCGCCCGCTATTGGGTCGGAATCTGGGGGCCCATCCGATATCCGACTCGACACGCGCGCGTATGAGCCCGCCTGCGCCTGTCTGACTCGCCGTCGGCCGGGGCCCCGCCGCCGTCCGGTGGTTCCGTCCCGGATCATGGATTCACCTCCGGCGGATCGACCTCGACGTCGCCGAGGCCGAGTTCCCGCTTCGGGAAGACCGCTACAACCGTCGACTCCCCCTCCGTCTCGTCGTCGGGGTGGAGTTCGACGACGTACTGCTCACCTCGGGCCTCGACAGCGCCGAAGTGCATCTCCGGCTCCGGAGACTCCAGGGGTTCGGCCTCGGCCCCGCTCTTCAGGTCGATATAGCCGGCGCCAGGTTCCTTCACGTAGAGGCGGTCTTTGTCCGGTTCCGGATTCCACCGGTTAAAGATGCCGGGGTCGAACTTGATCGGTTCCTCGCCGTCGTCGGCGTCCTCGGGCTCGGCCAGTGAGACCTGGAGCCATCGGTTGCCGAGATCGGCACGGTCGATATGCTTCCAGCCGTACAGCTCGAACTCTTTCTGGTTGTAGAGGAGGGCCGTCCCCAGCGGCCGGTTGGACATGATATCCGAGTGCATCTTGACGGTGCCGAAGCCGACCGGGATGGACCGCCGGAGTTTCGTCCGGGGGTTGGGCGTCCCGTCGGCCATGTCGATCCGCCACTCCACCTCACGGCGGATCTTGTGGTGGAGGTTCTCCTCGTAATGTGCACACCAGTAGATGGAGAGGCGGCGCCGGCGAGAGTCCGAGTAGACCGAGCGAAGCAGTGAGAGTTTCTTGTACGTCTTGTGCTCGTCGTCCTCGGCGTCCTCCGGAGAGAGGTCGCCCGCCTCGTCGAAGATGACCGAGAGCCACGAGTATCGCGGTCGCTCGTCCACGGCCGCGAGCATGAACGCATACCACCAGTGCGCGAGCGGTGTCCCGCTCTCCTCGCCGAGTGCCTTCCACTTCGGGACGAACGGCAGAGCCTCATTCACGCGGTCGGTCTTTCGCGTGAGTTCGACACAGCCGGCGAAGCTCGGGTCGGGGTAGACGACGTTGAACGTGCCCGCAGGGCGCTCTTCGAGCTGGCGGAGCAGTTCGCGGGGGTCGTCGTAGGTGACGACCTCGCGAACGACATCCTCGAGGGCGGCCGCCTCGTTCCCGCCGTATTCGCCCTCGGCCAGCCACGTCGCGTCGATACTCGCGCCGTCGGGCACCCACAACGTCGTCCACTCGCGGAAGGGGAGCCACTCCGAGCGCTGTGGCGAGCCCCGCCAGACCACCCGCTCGTCGTTCACCTCGAGGAGTCTGGCCGCCCAGTGGAGGGAGTCGTTGCTCTTGCCCGAGCCACGCTCGCCGATTCGGAGCCAGTCCGTCCCGCCGGCGCTCTGCGTTCGCTTCGCCGGCTTCTCGTGGACGAGGCAATCCGGATAGACGTCGTGGTCGTACTCGTCCAGGTCGAACGCTGGGATGCCAAAGCGCATCCGCATCTCGTAGGCGTCAGTCCACCAGTCCGGCGCCGACTCCTCGCCGCGAGCGTCTCGAGCCTGGACCGTCCCCTGGCCCCAGTCGAAGCCGTCCGGGGGTGCCCACTCGGCACTCATCCCTGCGCCACCTCCAGGCCGCCTGGAGTCCGCTTCGCGAGTTCGCCCGTGTCCATGCGCATAATGCCCGCTCGGAACGCGGGCAGGAGAACGTCTATGGCCACCCACTCGCGGAACAGGCGCGACTCCGCGCGGCTGGCCCCGCCCGTGAGCAGGTAGCTGAGCGCCACGTCGTCCCGCATGACGACTGCGGCGAGGTCGTCGGGGAGGGCGCCGTTGGCGGGTTGCTGGAGGTCGTGGAGCCAGTCCCGGAGGGCGTCGCGGTCGGTGAAGCCACCCCAGAGTTCTCTCAGGGCGCGGGCCTGCTCGGCGTCCTTGCGCGAGAAGGCCGGCCGCATGGCGATCTCGTGGTGGCCGGGGTCCAGGTCGGCCTCATCGTAGGTTTCCTCGTCTTCGTTGCCGATGTACTCGCCCGCCATCTTCCGGAGTTCGTTGTATGCGTCGTACATTGCTGGAATCAGCGCCTCTTCCTCGATGACGCGGCGGACCTCGGCGGCCACGGCCCGGTCGAGTGGCTCGCCGTCGGCCCACCGCTGGCGATTCGTCGAGATGATGCAGGACTGGAGGAGCGTGTGGTCGTCCCAGAGGTGCGTGGGCGTGAAGGCGCGGTCGCCGAGGGCACCGAAGGTCCGCACCGTCGCCGCCTGGTACCAGCGGATGAGTTCCCGCCGGCTGGCGAAGCCGTCGCGGAGGCTGAAGGTGAGGTCCGTCGCCGGGTTGGACTCGTGGTCGACCAGTTCGCGCTGCTGGGCCTGGAGGGTCGGCAGGGCCGGGCGGACGACTTGCTCACTCATCGGCCTCACCTCCTTCGTCGGCGTCGCCCTCGGGGGCTTCTGGCGTCGCGTCGTCGAACTCGATGCCGGCGCGCTCCTGCATCAACACCTCGACGAGCGACCGCGAGGTGTTGTCGCGGTACTCCATGGCCTCCTTGGCCGTCCGCGCCCGCTCCTTGCTGGCCTCGGCGTCGACGTCCTTGATGTGCTTGGCGTCCTTGTGCTCGCGCTGGAGGTCGACCAGCGTGTCCCGAGCCCGCGCGAAGTGCTGCGGGGCGGGCTCGAAGTCGAGCGAGCCGTCGACGGCCGTGTGGCCCATGACGATGGCCGGCAGGACGCCGAGCAGGGCGCCGATGGCTGGGATGCCCACCTGGCCACCGGCGACCCAGCCGACCGCCGGGAGGCCAGCGACGATGCCCAGCGCGCCGAGCATGCCCACGATGTGCCTGACCCGGCTGTCGTCCTCGTCGAGTTTGTGGAGGGCGGGCCACCGCCGGCGGATGCTCGCAGGTTTGTGGTCGACCACCTGCTCGCTGTCGGGGTCGACGAGGATCTTCTCGTCGAGCCGGCCCTTGTCGACGGGGACCTTCATCATCAGGTCCTTCTTGGTGAGTCTGGCCGGGTCGGCGAACAGCCGGGCGAAGAAGGGCATGATGCCGCCCTTCGGGACGAGTATCTCGCCATCGGGCGTCTCCTTCGCCGGGAGTTCCACGAGGTCGACGTAGCGGGCTTCCTTGATCTCCCGGAGGCCGGTGCCCGCGTCGTGTTTGCTGTGGCCGTTGCTCCGGTCGCCGTTGGTCCGTTCCTGCTCGGCGAGTTCGTTCAGCGTCTCCAGTTTTTCCTGCCAGACCATCTCGTCCTCGTCGGCAGGCTGACCGCCGTCGGTCATGGGCCGGCCCTCTTGGTCGTCCTCGGCCGTCAGGACGGCACTCTCGGGGCCGTCCCGGACCGTTTCGAGGTCGAGGCGCTCGAAGCCGATGCGCTTGGGCGCGCCGGCCGCCCAGAGCGTCATGCCGTAGGAAACGACGAGCAGCGGCGCCGCGACGAGGAACGGGAGGGTGCTCAGGACGACCGAGAGCTGGAAGTACCCGTAACTGAAGATGCCGGCCAGGAGGATGCCGCCGGCGATGAACCACAGCGCCAGGCCGATCCGCGGCCCGGTCGCCGTCCGGCTGAGCGTCCTCCGCCCGCCGTAGATTCCAGCGACGACCGCCAGGAGGCCAGGGAGCAGGGCGTACATGCCCGCGTAACCGAGCGCGTCACCCTGCGAGTCGATGTTGATGTGTTCCTGCGTGGGGAGGCCGTGGTGCTGGAAGCGCCACCGGGCGTCTGGGTACTCCTCGATCCAGATGGTTACCTCCGCCGTCCGGTGGAGGTTGTCCGGCAGGTCGAGCGTGGCGTTATCGTAGCCACGATTGAGCGACACCTGCTGGCGGTGGACGGTCTGGTTGACCGCGGCGGGCCGCGTCACCGTCTGGTTGCCCTGGACGACCTTGCGCTCGCCGCGCTCCCAGGCGACGATGGTGACGTTGAGCGTCCGGTCGATCTGCTCGTCCGGGGCGAGGCGGACCGTCTTGAGCGTCAGCTCGTCGGCGTGGATGAGCGTGCCCTGCTGGAGGTATTTCCAGTCAGATCGGAGTGGGCCGACGGGTGTGTACTTGAGGACCGCACTGCCGTAGTTCGAGAGCCACCGCTGGCTGTCCGGGCCCTGTGCCTTCTCGAGGCCGCCCCGCTGGAGGGTTTCGAGATCGTAGCGCTGGCCGGTGTCCTCCGGGGACTGGGCCAGCGCCGGCATGACCACCGCGAGTGACGACACGGCGATGAGAGCGACCGCGAGGAGGGCGAGGATCCGGTTCCTCACGCCAGCATCACCCCAAGGTCGACAGTGAACGGGACGAGGTCCGTGATGAACTGGCCGGCGGCGTCGGCTGCCGTCGCGATGCCGTCAGCGGCCATCTTCGCCGCAACCTGGAGGCCCCTGATCGTCCCGTTGACCGCATCTGCGGCGATATCGACGCCGGCCTTCGCGGCGTTCCCGGCCGCGCCAACTGGGTCCTCCACCGGGCCTGGCCCTCCGGAGCCGTTCGGCGCCATCTATCGCACCTCCCGGAGCCGGCTATGGCCTGCCACCCAGTCGCCGAGTGGGGCCGTGAGCCACACCGCCGCGACGAACGTGACGATGAACCACGCGGTCGCGGTGAGTGATTCGTCGGCCGCGACGAGGCTGATGGGCGCGTAGAGCACGAACACCGTGACGATGGCCGCCCCGGCGGCGACGAGGTATCCGAGCAGGTCGCGCCAGAGGGGCGACTGCGAGCCCTCCGGTCGCTTCGGGCCGAGCGGGTCGGCAATCCAGGCCTGGTAGAGGCCCGTCAGCGACGACTCCGCGCGGTACTGTCGGACGTGCTGAGTCATGCTCCACGCTCCTGTTTTTTCGACGACCCAGTGGACGACCAGGAGGACGCCCAGGCCGGCGATGAGCAGTGGGTCGGCGCCGGTGCTCGTCCCCCAGAGCGCCAGGACGACCACGAGCGCGACCAGCGCGACGGCCTTCGTCCCGCTGAAGAGCACGCTCATGAAGCCCGTGTCCGATTCGGCCGAGTAGCCGATGTTGGGGTCTTCGCGCTCTCCCATGAATCGCTCGAACGTCCAGTACGCCAGGATGGCGAAGCCCGCGAAGGCGATCGCCATGCGGATGAGTTCTGTTGTCATTGTTAGTCGGAGTAGTCCACCCCCACTGCCAGTCCCAGCGCCAGCAGGCCGAGGAGCAGGAAGCCCTGCGAGCCGATCTCGCTGAGGAAGGGGATGTCGTTGAACAGCGGCACGTCACCGCCGAGGGCCAGGTAACCGAGGCCGAGGGTGACGACATCGGCGACGATGTACGGCGATTCTGCGGCGAGTGTCCCGAGTTCGCCGATGATCGGAGCGATGAAGGTGTTGAGGAGCAGGACCCCGATCATGATGCCGAGGATGAACATCACGCGGGCGATGCTTAGCCACTGCTTGACCAAGTTCTGGACTCTATCTGAGAAATTCTCTGCCACGGTTTCCGGCGTCGGCGTCCGTTTGCCCGGGGAGATGAATCGCTCGTCAATCACCCAATAGATCCCTACAATAGCAAGGCCGAGGACGGCGAACTGCTGCGCGTCGATGCCCTGTAGGTAGGGCATCACTGGGAGCATACCCGTTAACGATTGCGGGACCACCATCTTGAGGACGAACACTCCGACAATGGCCAGCGTGAACGCGAACGAAATACTGACTTCATCGTCGTCGTCCGCAATTCCATAAGCCACTACTGCGATGACCGACACAGCAACTCCGGCAAGCCACGGGTTCACTTCTACTGAGACGATGCCGAAGGTCAACACCGCGAAAGTGGCCACACCAACGCCAACTATCGCTGTGCGTAGTGTCCGCTCTCCCGCGTTTAGTTCAACCATCAGTCGGTACCCCCATGCGCGCAGTACTGCGCTTGTGTGTCTGCTGTCATTCGTCCATCCTCCGTTGCACGCCGTCCCAGAGTTTGTCGAGCATTCTGCCCAAGAACAAGACGCCGGAGACGGCGAGGAACGCCTGGCCCGTCGCCGGTGGGAGCCAGCCCTGCGACACCGTGACCGAGGCGACGCCGAACACGACGCCGGCCTGCGCCCAGACCGTCGCGACGACGGCGCTGATGACCGGGATCTGGAAGAGCGACCCGAGCAGGCCGAGGATGACGCTCACGACGGTCAGTGGGTGCGTGACGATGCGGTCGATGGTGTCTGTGACTGTCATGTTCGAACCGCCTCGTAGGCTTTCGTGAACGGCTTCAGGACTACCCGGGTCGCCGCAACCAGCGTCGCCACGCCTGGGATGCTCGAGGCCATCGTCGCACCGGCCCAGAGAAGATATAGCAAGATGCCAATCTCCAGAATCTGAATAGCGGCGAGGAAGAACACCGCCAGCGGCCCCGTCTCTTGGAGTATCGTGCTGACGATGCCAGCGTTGATTTTCCTCACGGTTTGGAGAATCGGCCAACCCACACGTTGGCCAGCTCGGACGAGGATGTTCGCGGCGAAAATAGGCAAATCCCCAAGCCCGGGGAAACCAGACACCGTATCCTTCAACTCCAGATCGGTGCCGTAGAACACAGACCCGACTACAGCCACCAGGAAGATGGGAATGAAGTAGATGGCACGGTAGAGAGACTTTACCAGACCCCAGACGAAATCCAGGACCCATTCCTTGACGGCGTTGATAGCCGAGTTCAATTTCTCGCCCCAAGAACTCATGTGGGTGTCGAGGTAGCGTCGAGCTCCCTCGGTCAGGGCTCTGTAGCCCCCAGTGACGTTTAGCGTGACGAGGACGAACGATTCGCCCTTTTTCTTCACCGCGGCATGGATCTCGGAGCGAGTTATCCGTCCGTCATCGTTGGGGTCGAGGAGGTCGTTCGTGTCCTTAGACATACGAACTCACCCCCGCCGCGACGATGTACATCAGAATACCGACGAGGATGATGGCCGCGCCGAATCCGAGTAGACCTGCGGACTGGACTAAGACGTTGGCCTTTGCGGTGCCGGCGATTGTGGTCGAGCACTGCCCGCCGGCCGCACATCCCGAGAGTACGATAAACGGTTGGAAGAAGCTCTCAATGAACTGCATGAGGAACGTCCTCATTCCATCGAGGATGTTCGTTATCCCGATCACGAAGCCAGTCGGAATCGCCGCGAATCCGATGAAGACCACCGCAACGAGCGCTCCCACTCCGGAGATAATGATCCAGAACAGGGCAGTGATGATGCCGGATTTTCGGGGGTTCATCCGGGTCGGCAAACTCTTCGGAACGGATGGGATGGTGCTCCCTGCGTCACCTGGACGGATTCGAACCATCACGTGCCTCCATTCGTGTCGGATTCCGGGTGGGTTGGGAGCATTGCCGAGCGGTTAGTCCTCGCTTCCGTCGTCCTCATCCCGGCCGATGTATGGCAGATCGATACCAGTGAACGGCAGGATGTTCGACGTCTCCTCGCGTTCCAGAATCCACGCCAGCGTGAACATCCCCGCCCCGATTAGGCCGATCGAGATCGCGAACGTGAGCGGTGCGACAATCGAGTTGGCTATGGCCGAGCCTGGAGCAATCGACTGGACTGTGGAGCGGACTCCAGCTTCCACGATTCGGGCACCGCCACCGACAATCGCCGCGAAGACGTCGGACACGCCCCCGATGAGCGTTCCGAGCGGGTCGGTGATGAGTCGTCGGACAGTGTTCGTGACGATCGCGATGCCGGCCAACAGCGTCACGAAGATGCCGCCGATGCCCCAAGCGATCGCATTGAAGATGCTCCCGTCGAAGGTGTCACCGAAGTTCTTGACCAGTTTGACTGGATTCAGCCGGCTCCCTCCAGGACCGCTTGACATCAGCGTTCACCTCCGGGAGACGGGCCGGGCATCTCTCTACGCCCCCGAGCCCTTCGCCTTCCTGAGCCCCAGTGCAGTCAGGAATCCACCGATGATCATCCCTGGAACGCTGAGCAGGAATCCGAAGATTCCGCCACTTCCACCGCTCTCGAACTGGCCACCGCCGCCACCGCCGCCGGACGAGGCGGCCTTGTAGGCCTCGACCTCGGGTGCAGTGAGTTTGATTTCGTAGTGGACGCCGTAGTTCTGGTCGGTCGACGTCGAGGTGTCGAGGTCGATGATGTCACCGCTCGAACCCAGCGACTCCTCGAAGCTACTCAGCGACGCCTGTGAGAGGTTCTTCGAGTCGGAGATGTCCTCCGCGAAGCCGGTGTCGATGTACCGGCCGGACGGGAGGCCCTGCTCGAATTGCAGGTCGTGACCTGAATACGACAGGTCGATCTGCGCCGGCATCTCCATCCGGTAGGTGACGTTGAGGATCTTGTCGAAGTTCGGGTACTGCGAGGCGTTCTCCCAGTAGACGACGTAGGCATCCTCTTCGCCCTCGGTTCCGGCCATTTCCGAGACCGGGAACTTCACCGGCATGTCGACGTCAGTGATCGTCGCGTCGTCGAAGTCAGCATCCAGCGAGTCCATCGCGTTCACGTTGATGGTCCCGGTGGCGTTGTAGGTCGTGTTGACCTGGTCGAAGTCCGAGTCGGAGTCCGTCGTGTCGTCGACGTTCTTCTTCCCGAGGACGGTCTTGCCTTTCTTGTTGAAGGTGAGCCAGCTCAGGCTCACGTCGGCCGATCCGTTCTTGACCGTGACGTTGACCGATTCGATGTTGTCCCAGGTCCCGCCTCCAGAGGTCGACAGCTTGGACAGCTTGATCTGGTAGGTGAAGGTCCCGCTGGACTGGCCGTACATCAGCGAGGCGTTGTCGCCCTGAGACTTCGACTGGTCGATGATGAGTGACTTCGCGTCACCGGATTCGTCCTCGAGGCTCAGGTTCACCGTCGCGCCCGAGCCCATCGAGTTGACTTCGCCAGCGACCTGGATGACGCGCTTGGACTCCTCGCTGTCGAACGACGAGGTCCAGTTGCCGTAGGCGACTTCGGTGACGACGTTGGTATTACTACCGTCATCGGCATCGATCTCGACCGCGGGCACGTTCGAGGCGAGCGTGGTGTCGGAGAGGGTGACGTTCCCCGAGTTCTGCTCGGTCGTCCACTCGGACGAGTCGAGAATCGAGGCATCGTTGTCGCCCTCCTCCCCGTCAGCCCGTGGGAACTGCTCCCGGTCGGAGTCCTCGATCTTCGCCGGGTCGAAGGTGTAGCGGTTGAGCGTACTCTGTGTGGTGATGTCCTCCGTCGTGTTGACGACGAAGACAGGGTCCTCGACCCAGTTGCCAGAGTCGTCGTAGTACCCGGCCATCGCCGACGCCGATGTCCCCTCACTCATCGGGTGCTTCGCTACCGTGAGGGTGTCGACGTCGAAGTAGGGGTTCGGCGCGTGGGTATCGCCGGAGTAGTTGAGGTCGTCTGATGGGCCCGCCGCGAGCACGACGCCGACCGGCGCGAGTACGGAAACGACGACGAGAAGCGCGAGGAAAACGCTTCGTTTGCTCATCAGGCACCTCCTGCGAGCGATTCGGGTACGAGATCGCGACTCGCACCCGCGAGTTCTCGGCGCTCGCGGTCGAGATGGTCGAAAACGGTGCGTCCGAGTCGATACGCGACTTCTCGCGCGCTCTCCGGCGAGGTCCCGCCGGAGCCCTTCTCTGTCATGGGCAGGGGTTCGGGACCCGCGGCGGGGCCGCGGGTTGTAGCCGGTGGCGGGACGGGTGGGGTTAAAGGTATAATTAACAGTGAAGTATTAGCGAACTATCCACGACGAATTAGCGAAGTATTCGTGAATCACCGCGGCAAACTTAAGTCATTTCGTGACAAATCACGTATTGTGACACGAAAACCGTTCTCGCGGAAGGTGCAGGACCTCGGGAATGGCTGTCTGGGGGCGAGTATTCCGGCGGAGTTAGTGCGTGAGCACGGGCTCGATGCCGGCGACGAGGTCCCGCTCGACTTCGATCGCGATGAGGGCGTCCTGAAGTTCTACCTCGACTGAAGCACCGCCAGTCACGCGGGAGCCCGTATGCCGTCTTCGACGGCGCTCGCGTGTGCGTAACCGGGGTGTTTCTGGATTGCCGACTTTTGAGATAAGTCGTCAGTGACGACCGGCTCAACCCGGGTTGTGGCCCACTTCCGCCGTGGTTGGCGTGGCTTTTTCTCCGAGGTTGTTGATAGAAGTTATGTGCGACTGGAATCCACAGCGCGGGAAGGAAACTACAAGTGTTGGATGACAGACGACGAATTAGAGCAGTTGCGCCGGGCCGCCGCGAGTCACCGGGACGACCTCGTGATCCAGCTTGGTGGCTACGTCGGCCTCCGGGCCTTCGAGATACCGCAGATCCGCCCGAAGCACGTCAAGCGGACCGAGGACGGCGAGCACTACCGCATCCGGGTACCCGAGGGGAAGGATACGACCGGGAACGGTGGCAAGCCCCGGGACGCCTACCTGCCGGCCGACGTCGAGCGGGACCTCCACCGATACCAGACCGCCGAGGAGATCGGGCCGGCCGAGCCGGTCGTCGATCTCTCCGAGAGTGGCGTCAGGGACGTGGTGAAGCGGACGGCCGAGCGGGCGGCCGAGCAGACGGGCGATGAGGATTTCCGGCACGTCAGCAGTCACGATCTCCGGCGGCGCTTCGCCCAGCGCCTCCTCGTCGATGAGCAGATGAATCCCCGCGTGGTGATGCAGGTCGGTGGCTGGGACAGTTTCCAGGCCATCGAGCCCTATCTCAACGCGCCGACGCCCGACGTGGTGAATCAGGCGTTCGAGGCCGTGAGTCTGTGAGTGGCTACCCGACGAAATTCAAATCTCTGGCTGCATCGGCGGTGATGGTCACGGTTCCATTGACGGTGATTGCTTCGTCAGTGAGTGAGCGGAGGAGCGACGCGACGGACTCCCGGTAGGCATCCGAGCGATTGGTGTACTGGAGGCGCACCGAATCGGCATCGGGTAGCTTCGTCCCGCGTTCCAAGACCAGCAACGTTGCGAGTCGCCGGCGCGTGTGCTCGT
>CAYXXM010000001.1:0-26902 GCA_964469085.1 uncultured Haloferacaceae archaeon | reverse complement strand
ACGGTGAGGACGATGACGCCGACCCCGCCGACCCACTCGATGAACGACCGCCACCAGTGCAGCGACCGCGGCAGCTTATCTTCGACAGCCGCCATGGTCAGGCCCGTCCCCGTGAAGCCACTCATGCTCTCGAACACCGCGTCCAGCGGGTTGAGGAACACCGCGGTCGTCCCGTCCATCGGCGGCGTGTTCGTCCACGCGGGGAACGGGTCCACCTGGATGGTCCAGGCGATGAGCAGGAACGGGAGGCTGCCGAGGACGCCGGTAATCGCCCACGCGGTTGCCGCGGTGACCATCGCCTCGAGTTTTTCCGGCGGTGCCGCGTCGCGATAGCGCCAGACGAGGCCGGTCCCGAGGCCAGCCATGACCAGCGCGGACACGGCAAACGCGGGAATCGCGAAGAACTCCCGATTGGCGGTGGCAACGAGGATGGAGACGACCATCATCAACGAAACCGCCTGGACGATGCGACCGACGTCGCGACCGACCGTGTGGTTGTTGACCCTCATGCTGTGGTCCTCATCTTCATGTTGTGGTCCTCATCTGGTGGGTCGAGGCGCTACGGGGCCGACGGTAGCGTTGCTGGGCCAGCGACGGCCGCCACCTCCCGGAGCCGCGTGCGGAATCACGGTTTCGGAACACTGCTTACAGGCTGAAGCCGTCGGGGTTGCTCGGTTCGTGATCCTCGTAATGGCCGAACACGTCCGTCACGTCCGGCGTTGCGCCGGTGCCGGAGTAGACAGTCAACAGGTCATCGACCTGGATGCGGGTGTCACCACGGGGGGTGATGGGTGAGTCCGCTTCCGCTCGCTCGATGGCGACGACGAGCGTGTCGTCATCGAGGAGCCCCTCCTCGGCGGCCTCGGTCAGCGTCATGCCGGCGATGGGAGCCTTGTCCGCGACCGTTATTTCGAACACCTCTGCGACGTCGCCGACCCGCATGTAGTCGACGATCGACGGGCGTTCGACCGATCGGAACAGCGACTCCGCGATGAGGCGCTGGGGGTTCTCCATGGTGTTGACCCCGATCTGTCGGTAAAGGCCCATGTGCTCGGCATTGTGGACGACCGAAACGATCGAAGGGATTTTGAGTTCCTTGGCCAGGAGCGAGATCATCACGTTTGTCGCGTCCTGATCCGTCGTCGTGATGATGGCGTCGGCCCGCTCGGGTTCGGTATCCTCGAGGGTCTCCTTGACCGTCGCGTCCGCGTTGATGACCAGACAGTCGTAGTCGCTGGCAATCTTGTCGGCCCGCTCCGGATTCTTCTCGATGACCACGACTTCGTATCCTGCGCCCGTTGCGATTTCGATGAGTGGCGAGCCGATATCGCCTGCTCCAACAATGATTATGTACATGTGTGGTATGTGTTAGTAACTGGTAATCTGCTTTTTCATCTGATATCCGGCCAGAGTCACGCTTCGGTCGCCTCACGGTCGGGTAGAACCACGATCGGGATATCACTGTTCCCAACAAGCTTATGGGTGACGTCTCCGGTTACCAGCTTCTGCCAGCGACTACCCCCGCGGGGGGTGAACACGATCGCGCCGGCGTCACTCTCCTGCGCTGTCTCGACGACGGATGCCGCAACGTCGGTCCCATAGCGGAGTTCGGTTTCGAGATGCGCCGCAGCGGTGCCCAATTGTTCGATAACGATTCCGAAGATGCCCGTCGCACGCCGTTCGCGTTGCTCGACGGACGCTTTATCCAGTGCGCCACCAGCCTTCTCGATGACGTGAACGGCAATCACGGTACAGTCTGCATCCTCGAGATACGGCATGAGCGCGGCGGTGGTCGCAGTTGCGTCAGCACGGTTGGCGACCGGCACGACGACCCGGTCGAAGAATGACTCAGTCATGTTGCTCATCCCTGGTCTCTGTGGAGACCCATTCCGGTAGCTGCAACCGGCACTCCACTGTGTTGGTGCCGATAGTGGAATTCCGATTGGCCCCATAGCTCTCGATTTGGGGTGAAAGCGACGGATTCCCATGGTGGAGGCCCATCGGGTAGCTGGTTCTCCCCCAGTACTGCCTGGTCGGACAGCGAGCGAGCGCCTCGGTACTCCCCGCGGGGACAATCTCTGGGGACTCGATGGCGGCTAGTGTCATGGATGGGCGTCGATACGGTTCTGCTCGCCGGCGTACCCGACGGCATGTGGCGGGCTATCCCGGCGTCTACCTTCGGGTGAGTTGGCGACCCCTCATAAAGATGCGGGCTCTGTTTTCGAAAGATAATTCTTGGCCGGGGTATTTTTGTGTTTCAGTATCCGCGGTGCGGGCGAGTGGTGATCACTCCGCCGGCCATCGCGGCAGCGACTACCGGCAAATCGGGAGTTGTTTATGAGCCATGGCCGATATGGAGCCATGGAGAATCGTGTGGATGAGATCGACAAGCGCATCCTCCATTCCCTGGCAGCCGATGCGCGGAACACGACCGCACCGGAGATCGCCGACGAGATGGAGGTGACGCCGGCGACGATTCGGAACCGGATCCGACAGCTCGAAGAGGCGGGGGTTCTCCGTGGCTACGTCGCGGATATCGACTACAAATCGATCGAGGGCCACATCTCCTACCAGTTCAGCTGTACGGCCCCGATTCCGCACCGTGACCGCCTTGCGCAGTCGGCACTGGGGGTCTCGGGCGTCGTGACGATCAGGGAGTTGATGACCGGGACGGCGAACCTGGCGATAACGGCCGTCGGGGCCGACACCGCCGACATCAGCCGGATCGCGGGGGAGCTCTCGGATCTCGGGCTGGAGATCGAAGACGAGAGCGTCATCGAGGAGGAGTACCACCAGCCGTACGACCCGTTCGGCCCGGAGACCGTGCCAGTGGGCCCGTCGCTAACCGACTTCATGAGCCTCGCCGGCGGCGCGGAGGTCGTCGAGTTCACTGTCTCGGAGGGCGCGGAAATCGCTGGACTCCGCATCGAGGAGGCCGTCGAGGAGGGGCTGCTCGCCGACGAGATGCTGGTCGTCGGTATCGAACGGGAGGGCGACGTGCTCACCCCGAGAGGCGAGACAATCATCCGCCCGGGTGACGTGATCTCACTGTTCTCGAAATCCGGTCTGGAGAAGGACGCACTGGACGTGTTCGGCACGAAGTAGGCGTGGCCCATTCCGTGCCGCCCCGTTCGCCCCTGGTCAGGCGCCGAACCAGCCCGCTTCCTCGCGGGCGGCCATCTCGGCGGCGATGGCGCGGCGCTTCAGCAGGCCGAAGCCGGCGACGATGAGCAGGAAGCCGGCGACGGTCGCCGCGGTGATTCCCTCCTGCAGGAACAGCCAGCCCGAGAGCGCCGCGAACACCGGCGCGACGTAGGAGACCATGTTGATCTCGATGGGGCCCAGCCGCTCCAGCAGGTCGAAGTAGACCAGAAAGCCCCCGGCGCTGGCGGCGACGGCGAGATACGCCAGACTCGCGACGGCGACCGGGGTGAGCACCACGTCGGCGACGGACTCACCGAGCCCCACGCTGATGACGTGCATCAGTCCGGCACCGCCGAGCATCGACCAGGCCTCCATCGACTCGATTGGCAGCGTCGCGTCGAGCCAGCGGGTCAAGACGCTCCCCAGCGCGAACGACGCCGCGGCCGCGAGCACCAGCAGCTTCGCGACGGTGCCGCCGGCCAGCAGGTTCGCCGGGTCGGGGTTCGCCAGCACGATGGCGCCGGCGAGACCGAGCACGAGCCCGGCCATACCCACGAGTTCCAGGCGCTCCTCGGGGAGGAACAGCCGGGCGAACCCGGTGGTCAGGACCGGGCTCAGGCTAACGATGACCGCCGCGGAGGCGCTCGTGACCGCGGGGTCTGCCTCGCCGATGAACAGGAAGGCGTGATAGCCGGCGATGAGCAGCGTGGCGCCGACGACGACCAGCGCCACCTCGCCGCGGCCGCGCGGGATGGGGTCATCAAGCACCCAGCACGCGTAACCCAACATCATCACGCCGGCAATGTCGTAGCGCACGGCGGCGAACAGCACCGGCGGGAAGAACGCGAGGCCGGCCTTGATGGCCATGAACGCGGAGCCCCAGACCGCTGCCAGTAGCAGGAACCACGCGAGATTGCGGAACCGGCTCATGGAGACCGAAGCAGCCTGGCCAATTTATGCGCTCCGTTCCGCGGCGGGCGCCCCCGCCGGGCGAAACTACACCCCCGTCCAGCTGGCGCCAAGTCTCTCTTTCAGTCCACCCAGCAAATCCTGCCGGGTGACGATGCCGACCAGCTCCCCGTCCGCGACAACCGGCACGCGGTTGATGTCCCGCTCGGAATCCGCCAGCAGCGCCAGCAGGTCCTCGAGCTCCGTGTCGGGTTCGACCGCCACGACCTCGGTGCTCATCACCTCCCGAATCGGGTCGTCGACGTGGGCCGCAAGGTCGAGACCCAGGTCCAGGTCGTCCCAGGAGGCGTCAATGGCGTACGTCAGGGTATCCACGAACGGCGGGAGGCCGATTGGAATCCAGAGCACGCGGTCCTCGACCTCGAACAGGTTCACGAGGTCCCCCTCGGTGACGATGCCGACGACGTCGCCGTCCTCGACGACCGGGAAGCCGGTGTACGGCACCTCGGCCAGGCGCCCGAGCACCGCGCTCACTTCGTCGTCGGGGGCGACAGTCTCCACGTCCTCGGTCATCACGTCGGCTACGTGCATACGCCGACAGTCGACCGGGGGCCACGTCAACGTTGCTGGTCGACAGCGGGAACGTCACCGTTGTTGGTCGAGGGGGGAACGCACCGTGGCTGATCGACGACGGAACCAGGGCGTAGCCGCGTCCCACCGGATTCAGCGCTCTCCCTGGCGGACGACGGCGGTGCTCCCCAGCCGGTCCCCCAGCCGCTGGCGGCGGGAACTCAGCGAGAGGGCAACGAACCCCACGAAGTAGAAGCCGATGGAGTCGACAGCCCGGAGGAGGTTCCGGACCACCACGCCCCAGAGCCCCGGCGGTTCGCCGTCCTCGTCGATGACGACGATGCCGGCAAGGAGTTTCCCTGGCGTCGCGCCCAGCGTCGCCTCGAAGGCGATGCCGTACACCGCCCAGAGACCGACGCCGATGGCGAACCAGACGGCCGAGTACTCGTGGAGCACGAGCAGCGGTGCGAACCCGAGTACGGAGAAGACGTACCAGAGGTAGAAGCCGATGATGACCGCCGGCGCGAGCGTCGCCCGCTGATCCAGTCCCAGGCCACCGTAGGTCACCAGCCCGACGTAGAGAACCGCGAACACCACCACTGAATCGACCAGCGCCGCCAGCATCCGCCGGCCAATCACCGCCTGTTCGGTGCCGGTCGCAGCGTAGCCCTGGTCGGCAGTTCGAAGGCTCATTCGAACCGGACACGCTCCGTGGCATCGGCGTCAGTCGGCCCACTGAGCAGCATATCCTCCACCGTGCGGGCTTCGTACACCTCCAGGTCCGCGACGCCGCTCGCGATGTAGTACGACTCGACCGACGGAACCGCCGGCAGGTCGCCCGAGACGCGCACCCGAATCGTGGTTTCGGGCCAGACGCGGGGCAGCGGCTTGCACTGGTCGCTCCCGGCGAGCGGGGCAGGCTCGCCATCCTCCGGGCCGGCCCCAACGGTCACCTCGCCCACGTCCGGCATCGTCGTCGACCACCGGAAGAACAGCCGCGCCCCGAGCTTCCCGGACCGGAACTTCTCGGGGTAACGGTGGTCGGCCGCGTAGCCGACAAGCTTCGCCGTCAGCACGTCGGTGTCGAGATGCAGCGTCTCCTCGACGTAGTCGATGGCGTCGTCGTCCCGTTCAGCGAGGTGGCAGGCGTAGCCGCTGAGCACGCGCGTCGCGAGCGAGCCGTCGCCCCCGTCGCTGGCGGACACCGCATCGTCGAACGCGTCCACCGCTCGGTCAACCTCGCCCGCAGCCACAGCCTCGGCACCGGCCTCGACGTGCGCACGCGTCGCCTCCGTCACGGGAAGCGCCGCGAGCGACTCCGGGTCGTGGCTCACCATGAACGAGTAGACGGCCGCCTCGAAGGCCGGGAGCGAGAGGCTCACCTCGTGTTGCAGCGTCGCGCGAACGCCGTCGTCAACCAGTTCCGACAGCACGTCGTCGGCGCAGTGCTGGAGGAACCGCTCGCCCTCCTCGTCCAGGTCCTCGGTCGCCGCGGCCTCGAGTTCGGCCTCGAAGCGGTCCCGTTCCGCGACGTGGAGCGCGCTTTCGAATCCCTTGGTGAGCGTCTCACGGGAGTCGTCGTCGGTGAGCACGCGGCGACCGCCACAGAGCTCCCGGAGTCCGTTGAGTACGAGCGTCCGGGAGAGCTGTTCGGAGGCCGTCCCGCTCATTTCGTGCCCCCGGTCTCGGCGCCGTGGACGTTGCCGAGCGGACCGCCCGCGGGCGTTCCCGGCTTGGCGTCGTCGTAGCGGTGACAGACGGCCCGGCGGCTCTCGTCGTCGCCGACCGGGACCTCGCGGGGCACGTCGGACTCACAGACGGAGGTGTAGGCCGCGTCGAGGCGGTCCCCTGCAGCATCGTTGCCCTCCTCGACGAGCAGCGTAATCGCGTCCCGGACGTCTTCCTGGACCTGGTCGGGGAGTGTGACCGTGTCGACGTCGGTGACCTCCTCGCGCTGGATGTACTCCTCGTACAGCGCCTCCCGCACGGCCGCGTCGTGGCTGGGCTGGTTCTGGGCCTCGAGCTGGGTCCGGACCGCCGCAACGTCGACGCCCTCGTTGCGCAGGCGGGCTTTGAACCGGAGGAGCCGCCGCCACTCCGTCTGACTGCCGACCCAGTCCTCGGTGGGGATGACCCGGGGACACCGCGGATGGAACCGGCAGCCGGTTGGTGGGTCGATGGGGGTCGGCACGTCGCCCTCCAGGGGTATCCGCTCGCGCTCGACCGTCGGGTCGGGAACCGGAATCGACGAGAGCAGCGCCTGTGCGTACGGATGGTGCGGGTCCTGGAACAGGTCGTCGGTGCCAGCGGTTTCGACGATTTCGCCCAGATACATCACCGCGACGCGGTCCGTGATTCGCCGGATGACCGAGAGGTCGTGGCTGATGAACAGCATCGTCAGCCCCATCTCCTCCCGGAGGTCGTCCAGCAGGTTGAGAATCTTCGCCTGGACGCTCACGTCGAGCGCGCTGGTTGGCTCGTCGGCCACGATAAGTTTCGGCTCGACGGCCAGCGCGCGGGCGATGGCGACCCGCTGGCGTTGCCCGCCGGAGAACTCGTGGGGGTGGCGGTCGAGCATGTTGCGGGTCAGCCCCACCTTCTCCAGCAGTTCGCCCGCCCGGTCGATGCGCTCTTCCTTGGAGTCGCCGACGCCGTGGACCGTCATCGGCTCGACGAGCGTCTGCCGAACGGAGTAGCGCGGGTTGAGCGACGCGAACGGGTCCTGGAAGATCATCTGGGCCTCGCCGCGGAACGCCCGGAGTTCGTCGTCGTCGAACGCGGTGATGTCGGTCCCTTCGTAGCTGACGACGCCGCCGGTCGGGTCGAGCAGGCGCAGCGCGGCGCGGGCCAGCGTGGATTTCCCACAGCCGGATTCGCCGACCAGCCCCACGGTTTCGCCCTCGTGAATGTCGAGGGTGACCCCGTCGACGGCCCGCACCTGCGTCGGCGAGCGACTGGGGAGCAGGCTCGTCACCCAGTCGCCCTCGGAGAAGTATTTCTCCAGGCCGTCCAGGCGGAACAGCACGTCCGCCTCATCATCGTCAACGTCGTCGGCGGTCGGCTCCGTCGTCGAGTCGGCGCTCATTGTGGGTCCTCCCAGATGCAGGCAGCGTAGTGGTCGTCGTCGACCTCGCGCAGCCGCGGGTCGATCTCGCGACACTCCTCGACTGCGTACGGACACCGTGGCGCGAAGTGGCAACCCTCGGGTGTATCAGCGAGGTTCGGGACGTCGCCGCCGATGGGCTCGAGGTCCTGGTCGGCCGTCGCCGGGTTCGGGACACACGAGAGCAGCCCCTTCGTGTAGGGGTGTCGCGGATCCCCGAACAGCGACTCGACGTCCGCGTACTCCACGATGCGGCCGGCGTACATCACCGCGACCCGGTCACACACCTCCGCGACGACGCCGAGGTCGTGGGTCACCAGCAGCACGGCCATCCCGATTTCGCGGTTCAGCTCCTTGATGAGGTCGAGAATCTGTGCCTCGATGGTGACGTCCAGCGCCGTCGTCGGCTCGTCGGCGATGAGCAGGTCCGGCTCGTTGGCCAGCGCCATCGCAATCATCGCCCGCTGGCGCATCCCGCCGCTGAACTGGTGGGGGTAGTCCTCGACCCGGTCCTCCGGGGAGGGGATACCCACCTGCCGCATCAGTTCGACGGCCCGCTGGCGTGACGCGCCCATCTTCATCTCCTCGTGGACCCGGAGCGGCTCACCGACCTGCCAGCCGATGTCGTAGACGGGGTTGAGCGCGCTCATCGGCTCCTGGAACACCATCGAGATGCGGTCGCCACGCAGCCTGCGCATCTCCTCGTCGGTTTTCTCCAGCAGGTCCTCGCCGTCGAAGCGAATGCGCCCCTTCGGGATGTAGCCGGGGTCCTGTATCAGCCGCATCAGCGAGAGGCTCGTGACGGACTTGCCCGACCCGGATTCGCCGACGAGGCCGACAATCTCCCCCTCGTCGATGCCGAAGGAGACGCCGTCGTCGGCCCGCACCGTCCCGGTGTCGGTGTCGAAGCGGGTGTGGAGGTTCTCGACGGAAAGCAGCGGGTTCTCGCGGGCGATTAGTTCGTGGACGTCGACGCCGGCCGCCGTCGAACGCGGCCCGTGGTCGCCGAGTTCCTGACTCATGCCTCTGGCCCTCCTTCGGTCGCCGAGCGCGGGTCGAACTCGTCGCGGAGTCCGTCACCCAGCAGATTTAGTGTCAACACAGTTATGAATATGGCGATGCCCGGGAAGGTGGAGATCCACCACTCGTTGGGCAGGTAGTTTCGACCGTCCGCGATGAGCACGCCCCAGGTCGACGTCGGCGGCTGGACGCCGAGCCCCAGGAAGGATAGCGAGGCCTCGAAGATGATGGCCGTCGCCACGTGAAACGTCGCCTGGACGAACACCGGCGCGAAGGAGTTCGGGATGACGTGTTTGAAGAGGATCTTCAAGTCACCGAGACCGGTGTTCTCGGCGGCCTCGACGTACTCCTCCTCCTTGACCGACAGCACCTGCCCGCGTATCAGGCGGGCGTACTGGGGCGAGTAGACGATGCCGATGACCAGGATGACGTTCTGGATGTTCGGCCCGAGCGCGCCGACCAGCGCCAGCGCAATCACGAGTGCGGGGAACGAGATCATCACGTCGGTCACGCGCATCAGCGCCTCGTCAATCCAGCCGCCGGCGTAGCCGGCGACCGACCCGATGGGCACGCCGATGGCCATCGCCAGCGCCACCGCCACCAGCCCCACCAACAGCGAGATGCGGGCACCGGCAAGCACGCGGCTGAAGATGTCCCGACCGGTCAGGTCCGTGCCCATCGGGTGGGAGATCGACGGGCCGACCAGTGCCGCGTCGTAGTTGGGCGACACCGGGTCGTACGGGGCGAGCGTGAACGGCTGGACGGTCACGCCGAAGAGCTTGATCGGCTGGGCCAGTATCGCGGTCAGGATGATGACCACGAGCACCCAGAACGAGACCTGGGAGGTGCGGTCGAGCCGGCCGTAGAGCTCCACCATCCGGCGAGCGCGGTTCGCGGCGCGTTCGCCGAGATCCGGCTGTTCGTACGATCCGCGTTGCGTTTCGGGTTCAGTCATATCTGATCCTCGGGTCGAGTACAGCGTACATCAGGTCGACGAACAGGTTCGCGAACACGAAGACGGAGGCGATGAACAGCACGATGCCCTGGATGAGCGGGAAGTCACGCTGGAGCACCGCCTGGAACAGCAGGCGCCCGATGCCGGGCCACTGGAACACCTGCTCGACCACGATGGAGCCGTTGAGCAGGAAGCCCAGTTGCAGCCCCATCACCGTGAGCACCGGGATGAGCGCGTTCCGGAACGCGTGAATCATCACGACGGTCTTCTCCTTGACCCCCTTCGCGCGGGCGGTCCGGACGAAATCATCGTTGAGCACCTCGACCATCGACGCCCTCGTCAGCCGCGTCGTGAGCGCCGAGAAGCCGAGCCCCAGCACCGCACCGGGGGCGATCACGTGCCGAAGCCAGCCGAAGAAGTCCTGGCTCGGCGAGACGTAGCCCCCGGCCGGTATCAGCTGTGGCAGCCCGGTCGCGTTTGGAATCCAGAGCGCGAACAGGAGAATCACCATGATCCCCAGCCAGAACGCGGGGATGGAGATGCCGGTGAACGCGATGACCCGGCCGAGGTTGTCGATCCACGTGTCCTTGTACACCGCGGAGGCGACGCCAACCGGGATGGCGATGAACAGCGCCACCAGGAACGCGACGACGGTGAGCTGAATCGTCGGCCAGATGGCGTCGGCCATCACCTTCGTCACCGGTCGCGAACTGGCGTAGGACATCCCCAGGTCTCCCTGAAGCGCGTTCCAGAGCCACTTCGCGTACTGGATGTAGATCGGCTGGTCCAGCCCGAGCCGGCTGCGGAGTGACGCGATCTGCGAGGGCGTCCGCTGTGCCGGGGGCAACAGGATGGTGACGGGGTCACCCGGGACCAGCTTCAACAGCAGGAACACGACGGCCGTGACACCGAGAAACACCGGTATCAGCAACAGTATGCGCTTCAGCGCGTATTTGCCCAGTCCCATTATTGACAAAAAGAGTGTCTGGGTTATCCGCTCGCTTCGCTTTTCCAGACTGTTTCGAGATCGAGCGCGAACGAGGGGTAGGTGTTGAAGGCGTGGATGTTACTCCGGGCCGCCTGGTTGACGTTCCACCAGACGCCGTGGATCTGCGGCGTGTCATCCATGATCTGTTTCTGGGCCTTCGAGTAGAGCTCCTTGCGCTCCTCGCGGCTGGTCGCCCGGCGGGCGTCCTCCAGCCAGCCGTCGACGTCCTCGTTGGAGTAGTAGGAGACGTTCAGCCACGCGTTCGTGTGGAACGTGATGTAGCTGTAGCCGTCGGCGCCGAAGCCGTAGGTGAGGTCCTCGACGTGCGAGTTGTAGTCAGCGGGCGGCCCGACCTCGCCTTTGGGCTCGAACGTCTCGGGGTCCCACGCGCCGATGGTCGGCTCCCACGCGGCGGCCTTCTCCTTCGGCGTGATCTCCATCTCCAGCCCGATGTCGTTGTAGTTCTGCTGCATGATCGTCGCCGTGTCCGTGAACAGCGGCTGGTTCGTCGGCGAGCAGTTGAACTTGAGCCCGGCCTCGCCGGCCTCCTCGGCCAGCGACTCGGCCTTCTCGGGGTCGTGTTTGTACTTGATCACGGAGTCGTCGTAGGCCCAGTGCCACGGCGGGAAGATGCTCCACCCGGCTTCGGCGTAGCCGTTGAACTTCGTCTGGGCGAGCGCTTCCTTGCTCATCCCGTAGGCCAGCGCCTTCCGCATCTTCTTCTTCGTGAACGGGTCGTACGTCCGCGTGTTGACGTAGAGCGACAGCAGCGAGGAGCCAGGGCGGCTGTTGATTTTCACGTTCTCGGTGTTCTCGAGTTCCGAGACGTCCCGTGCCGGGACCATCTCGGAGATGTCGATGTTCCCCGTCTCGATCTGGGTCTTGCGAACCGAGGATTCGGGGACGATGTTGAAGCGGATCGAGTCCAGATACGGCAGCGCGTTGCCGTCGTCGTCGGATTTGAAGTAATCGTCGAACTTCTCGAAGGAGTAATGGTCGTCGGCGCGTCCCTCGACGAACTCGAAGGGGCCCGTTGCCCAGACCCCGGTGTCGACGGAGCCGAAGTCGGTCCCGTACTCCTCGATGGCTTCCGGCGGCACTGCCGTCATCCGGCCGTCGGTCAGCTTGTAGAGGAACGGCGCGTACGGCTGGGACAGTTCGAACGTAATCTCGTACTCCCCGGTCGCCCGAACCGTCTCCGTACGGTCGAGTCCATCACCCACGAGAATCCCCTCGTAGTCAGCACGGGCGGGGGCCTGCACCGCCTCGTCGCCGTCCATGTCGCCCCAGTAGTCCGTGCTCAGGATGCGGTGATAGACGTCGACGATGTCCTGTGCTTTACACTCGCCGTAGCCACCGTGGAACTGGACACCCTCGTGGATCTCGAAGACATACTTCGTTCCGCCATCCTGTGGTTCGGGCACCTCCTTCGCCAGGTCCGGAACCAGCTTCCCGTTGGACGTGACGTCAACGAGCCTGTTGCCGTAGTTGCCCGCCAACTGCGACGAGGAAGTGTCAGTGTAGTGGTGCGGATGAAGCGTGAACGGATCCGACTGCAGAGCGACCGTGAGGTCACCGCCAGCCGAGGCTTCCATCGCTTCGGTTTCGGAAGTTCCGCCCGACTCATCACCGCCTCCCTCTCCACCACTGCCCGATTCGGCACACCCGGCGAGCATCGTGCTCGCACCGGCGACACCGGCGGCGCCCGTCTTGAGGAACGAGCGGCGTTCAACCTGATTGTGTGACATACGTACCTGCGGTGGTTTCGGGGTGTATTAGTTGTTTTGCCGGTACTGCCCCGAAATCAGTCCGCAGACAGGTGGCAGGCGGAGAAATGTTGGGCAACTTCAGTGTCTACGGCTGCCACGTCCGGTTCGACCGTCTCGCACACCGATTCGTATCGGTCCCGGAGCGTTTCGGCCGCCGCCTCCCAGTCCCCCTCGACGACCGAGCCCAACGCGGTTTCGATGGTTTCGGCGTTCGACCGGGAGAGCTCCGAGTCGAAGAACTCATCGAGAAACGCCGCCGTACCGCCGCGGACCGCCTCGCGGTCCAGTTCACCCGACTCGATGCGCTCCCGGAGGTCCATCACCTCCCGGAACGTCGCCTGGTCGATATCGAGGTCGTCGGGTGGAATGACCACGGGACACCGGGTGCGGAAGCGGCAGCCCGACGGCGGGTCTCGCGGCGAGGGAACGTCGCCCGAGAGCGTCGCCACGCGGCGGCCCTGCTCGCCGACCTCCGCCCGGGGGACGCTCTCCAGCAACGCCTCGGTGTAGGGGTGGTCGGGCGCCTCGAATATCTGGTCGGTCGGCCCGATCTCGGCAATCTTTCCGAGATACATCACGGCGACGCGGTCACAGATGTGCCGGACGACGCTCAGGTCGTGGGCGATGAAGAGCTAGGTGAGGCCGAACTCGTCCTGGAGGTCCCCCAGCAGGTTGAGGACCTGGGCCTGGACGCTCACGTCCAGTGCCGACACGGGTTCGTCGAGCACGATGAACTCCGGGTCGAGCGCGAGCGCCCGGGCGACGCCGACGCGCTGGCGCTGGCCACCCGAGAACTCGTGGGGGTAGCGGTCCAACTGGTCGGCCGAAAGCCCGACGCGTTCGAGCAGGCGGCCAGCCCGTGCCGTCCGGATGTCGCTATCGGACGCCGTCACCGAGACGCGGATACTGGCCTTGCCGTCCTCGGTCGTCGTGACGGTCGCCCCGAGCATGTCGTCGCGGTCCGTCGTGGCCCGATAGCCCTCGGCCGCCTCGCGAACGGTGACAGCGACCCGGGCGACGCCGTCCTCGGCGTCGACCGCGCGGTCGACGTCGTCGTCCACCTCGACGGTAACATCGCCGGTGTCCAGCGAATTCGTCTCCACGCGCAACTCCGCGGCGGTCTCCACGGTCGGGTCGGTCTCGGGCAGCCCGTGAATGGTCAGTCCCTCGGTGACGATTTCGCCGACGGTCATCCGTGGGTCCAGGCTGGAGAAGGGGTCCTGAAAGACGATCTGGGCGCGCTGGCGGAACTCCGAGAGCGCCCGGTCTTCGAGCGCGAGCACGTCTTCGCCGTCGAAGGTGACGGTGCCGTTCGTCGCCTCCCGGAGCCGGAGCAGTGTCTCGCCTGTCGTGGATTTTCCGCAGCCGGATTCGCCCACCAGCCCCAGCGTCTCGCCCTCGTGGATGTCGAAATCGACGCCGTCGACCGCCCGGACGCTCCGGGCCTCGCGGCCCAGGAGCGTGTCGAGCAGGCTGTCCTGCTCGTAGTAGTGCTTCTCCAGGTCTCGGACCTGCACGAGCGGGTCGTCAGCCTCAGTCATCCGCGACACCCTCCGGGTGCTCGAAGTGGTCCGGCCGCAACGCCTCGGATTCGTCGTAGCGGCGGTCCGTGAGCAGGCAGCGAGCCCGGTGTTCGCTGCTGCCGACGTCGCTCGACCGCTCCGAAATCGGGTGGAGGCAGGACTCCATCGCCTTCGGGCAGCGGTCGGCGAAGTAACACCGGTCGCCCATCTCCGCTTCGAGCAGGCTCGGGACGTTGCCCGTGATGGGCGAGAGCCGCGGTGACGGGTCCTCGATGTCCGGCACCGAGCCGAGCAGCCCCTGGGTGTACGGGTGGACCGAGTCCTCGAACACGTCCGTGAGCGTGCCGCGCTCGACGATTTCGCCGGCGTACATGACGCCGACGCTGTTGCACATCCGGGCGATGACGCCGAGGTTGTGGGTGATGAGGACGACGCTCATATCCTCCTGCTCCTGGAGCTCCGAGAGCAGGTTCAGAATCTGGGCCTGGATGGTCACGTCCAGCGCCGTCGTCGGCTCGTCGGCGATGAGCACGTCGGGTTCGCCGGCGAGCGCCTGGGCGACCATCGCCCGCTGGAGCATCCCGCCGGAGAACTGGTGGGGGTACTCCGTCGCCCGCTTCTCTGGGTCGGGGATGCCCACCTGCTCCAGCAGTTCGACCGCCCGGTCGTGGCTCTCCTCGTTGACGTAATCACGCGAGGGCAACATCGTATCTGCGATGAACCGGCCCATTCCGTAGCCCTGCGTCCGCGAGCGAGTCCGCCGCGGGTTGGACCGCGCGCGCCGCTGGACCTCGACGGCCTCGGCAATCTGCTCGCCCACGGTGTGGGAGGGGTTGAGGCTGCTCATCGGGTCCTGGAAGATGGTCGCAAAGGAGGGCCCGCGAAGCCAGCGTCGCGTCGCCTCGGGAAGCCGGCGGACGTCGACGAACTCGCCGTCGACGGCCTCGGGGTGGCTCTCCCGGTGGTCGTCGGCCAGGTCGGCGTTCCGGTACCACACCTCGCCGTCGACGATGCGACCCGGCGACTCCACCAGGTCGATGAGAGAGAGCGCGGTGACGGATTTCCCGCTCCCGGACTCGCCGACGATGCCGAACACCTCGCCGTCGCGCACGTCGAAGTCCACGCTCTCGACAGCGTTGATCTGGCCCTCCTCGGTGAAAAACCGGGTCGTCAGGTTCCGCACCCGGAGGATTTCCTCGGCCATCTCAGACACCCCCCTCCCCCTCGATGCCGGGGTCGAGTGCGTCTCGCAGCCAGTCCCCGACGAGGTTGATGCCGACGACGGCGAACACGATGGCCATCCCGGGTACGGTGGCGACCCACCACGCCGAGGAGAGATAGGCGCGACCCTGGGCGATGTCGAAGCCCCACGAGAGCGTCGTTCCGGAGAAGCCCAGGAAGGATAGGGCCGACTCCAGGAGGATGATGGCGGCGACCTGAATCGTCGCCAGCACCAGAATCGGCGTGGTCGCGTTGGGCAACACGTGGCGCGCGACGACGCGACGGTCGGCGGCGCCGAGTGCTTTGGCGGCCTTGACGTACTCCTCCTCGCGGATGGAGAGCGCCTCACCGCGGGCGATGCGGGCGAACCAGACCCAGTTCACCAGTCCGACGACCACGATGACGGTGCCGGGGAGGACGAACGTTGCCGGCATCTCCGGCGACAGTCCCGCTGCCTGCCGGATGGGGCCGACGATGCCCAGGCTGACGAAGGGGTCCGGCACCTCGATGGCCGCCCGGCCCCAGAGCCCGATGAGCGCGATGGCCAGCACCAGCGAGGGGAACGCCAGCGAGACGTCCGCAAAGCGCATCAGCGCGTCGTCGATGCGGCCGCGGTAGTAGCCCGAGACGAGCCCCACGGTAACGCCGAGGACTGCCGCGAGCACCGTGCCGAGGACGCCGACGAGCATCGACGTCCGGGCGCCGTACACCGCACGGGAGTAGATATCCTGCCCGAGCGAGTTGGTGCCCAGCGGATTCTCGGCCGTGGCGTTGACCGTCACCGTCTCGTTGGTGACTTCGAGCGAGCCGTTGACCATCTCCGAGGTGGTCTCCTGCTGGGTGCTGCTGAACCCGAGTGGCGGGAGGTTGTTCTCCTCCAGGTTCTGGTCCGTCGGGTCGTGCAGCGCGATGAACGGCGCGAAGATGGCGACGAACACCATGAGCAACACGAGTGCGATGCCGAGTTCCGCCAGCCCGCTTGCCCGGAGCTCCTTCTTCAGGTTGCGGAGGGTGCGTGGCGAGATCATTCGGCGACCACCTGCGGGTCGAGATAGGCGTAGAGTGCGTCCACCAGAATGTTCACGATGACGAAGCTACAGCCGATGACGATGAGGCTCCCCTGGAGGATGGGCCAGTCACGGGTGTTGATGGCGTTGATGAGCGTCGTTCCCAGGCCGGGCCAGGAGAACACCGCCTCCGTGATGACGGCGCCGCCGATGAGGGTGCCGAGTTGGAGTCCGAGCACCGTCACGACGGGGATGAGGGTGTTCCGGAGCGCGTGTTTGTAGCGGACCAGCGACTCGGGCAGCCCTTTCGCGCGGGTCGCCCGGACGTAGGACTGCCCCAGCTCCTCCAGCATCCCGGACCGCGTGAGCCGGGTGATGAGTGCGGTGAAGTACGTTCCCAGGGCAATGGAGGGGAGGACGAGATGCGCGAGCCACGTTGTGAAGGCGTTGTAAAATGGCCCGATGCCCGCCGCAAACAGGATGCGGAACGACTCGACGAAGCCGAAGGAGCGGCCGCTGGTCGGCAGCAGGCCCAGTTCAACCGAGAACAGCAGTATCATCATGATGCCCAGCCAGAAGTTCGGCGTCGAGATGCCGACCAGCGAGAACGTCGTCGCCGCGTAGTCGGCGGGTTCGTGGCGCCGCGTGGCGCTGATCACGCCGAGCGGAATCGCCAGTCCGATGGCGACGATGCTACTGGCGACGGCCAGTTCCAGCGTCGCCGGCAGTTTCGTCAGCACCACCTCGCTGGCCTCGATGCCGGAGATGTAGGAGTAGCCCATGTCGCCCTGGAGCAGGTCGCCGATGTAGTCCAGATACTGGATGTACAGCGGCTGGTCGACGCCGAGTTCGGCGGCGATGCGTTCCCGTAGCTCCGGACTCGCGTCCAGCGGCGCCACGGCGTCGACCGGGCTGCCGGGCGTGATAAACCGCAGCAGAAACACGACTGTTACTACGCCCCAGACGACGACGAGTCCCTGGAGGCCACGTTTCAGCAGGAAGCGCCCGTAGGCCATCTACTCTTCGCTGGGCATGCTCTGGGCTTCCTCGATGAGACGGTCCAGTTCGTCGTTCTTGTAGGTCGTCAGCGCGCCGTCGGACTTCAGCAGCGGGATGATGGTCTGACTCGCGTCGAAGGTGGCGTTCCCCCAGCCGATGAGGTACCACTTGGGCTTGTCCTCGATGTTGCCGGTTACCAGTTCGCCGACCAGAGAGCCGAAGTCCCGCTGTTTCACGGACGCACTGACGTTGGGGAGTTCGTCGATCTGGGAGGCGACGGCCTGTGCGATCTCCACGTCCTTCAGGTAGCGCCCGACGGGCGTGTGGAGTTCGATCTCCACGTCAGCGTTGCCCGACTCCTCGACCAGCGTCTCGGCCGCATCCTGATCCTGCGGATACGGGTCGAGGTCGCTGTTGTGGCCGAAGAACCCCTCCAGCGTGGGCTGGCCGGTCTGGTCACCGAACGTGCCGAGCACGTTCTGGACGATGCTCTCCAGGTCGATGGCCAGGTTCATCGCCTGCCGGAACTTGATGGAGTCGAACGGCGAGGCGTCGTAGCGCATCGCGTTGAAGATGACTCGCGTCGACGGCACGGCGGCGATTGCGGCACTGTCGTCTTCCTCGACACGGTTGACCTCCTGGGGCGGCACGTTGACCACGATGTCGGCCTCGCCAGAGAGCAGCGAGTTGACGCGGGTGCTCGATTCCTTGGCGGCGGTGATTGTCAGCGAGGAGATGGCGGCCTCATCCCGCCAGTAGTCGGTGTGGCGGTTGAAGACGACCTCCACGCCCTGCTCGTACGTCTCCAGCACGAACGGGCCGGTGCCGTTGATGTTCTTGTTGATGTAGGAGCTCTCGTTGGCCTCCACCCAGGATTTGTTCATCACGTCGCAGTAGGTCGCGAACAGGGAGAACACGGTGGGGTTGAGCCCGTCGCTCATCACGTCGACAGCGTTCTCGCCGTCGACCGGTTCGGCGCCGGTGACGCCCGCAAGCTGGTCGGACTGCGGACTGGCGAGGTCGCCCGTCTCCTCGTCGACGATGCGGTTGATGGAGTAGGCCACGTCCTCCGACGTGAGGCTGTCGCCGGAGTGGAACGACACGCCGTCCCGGAGCTGGAACCGCACGCGTCCCTCCTCCTGCCGGCTGTAGTCCGTCGCCAGCTCCGCGATGATCTTCCCCTCGCGGTCCCGACTCAGGACGCCCTCGTAGGCCTGCAGAACGATGTTGTCCGTCGGGGTTTCGCGGTGGTCGTGGGGGTCGAGCCCCGAGTCCATCTGGGACTGGTTGATGACCACGTCGTCCCCGCTGTCGGTCGCCGGTTCGATGGCGTACGCCTCGATGGTCTCGTCGCGTCGGGGGTCCCACTCGATATCCGTGCTCTTCCCGTAGACCGAGTACTGGCGGTTCAGGAAGATCCACGGCGCCCGGGTGTGGGCAAGGCGGTTCGCCCGCTGAAGGTAGCCGTCTCGCGTTTCCGGCTCCGGCCGGTCCGTCCCTTCAGGCGTCCCGTATTCGTCAGCGCCGCCACCGCCGCCGCCGATGGGGGAGTCCTCCGCACAGCCCGCGACAGCCGTCGCCGTCGCGGCGCCGGCGAAACTCAGGAACCGTCGTCGGTTCAGCTTTGACTTTTGATTATCAGTCATGGCCTGACCGTTGGGTTGAACCGTTTTATACCCTGTGACTCCGGTCTGCACTGAACCGGCGACGCTGGCGCCCGGTTTCGCCAACGGCGATCGGGGATCGGTGACGCTGGCTTCCCGTCCCTGCCATGACGACCGGGAACCGGTGACGCTGGCACCCCGTCCAGGCAGGGCGAACTGGAATCGGCCGCGCCGACCCCCGCGGGTGAACCGGTCTCCAGGGCTCGAGCGGCTACTCCTCCTGCTGAGCGTCGACAGCCGCGACGCCCGCCAGGTTGACGATGTCCTTCACCTCGTCGCCACGCTGCATCACGTGGACAGGTTTGTCCATGCCGACAAGCATCGGACCGATGGCCTCGGCGCCGCCGAGGCGCTGGAGCAGTTTGTAGGCGATGTTGCCGGCCTCCAGGTTCGGGAACACCAGCACGTTTGCGGCCTCATCGAGGTCAGAGAACTCGTAGGTGTCCGTGAGGATGTCCTCGACGACGGCCGTGTCGGCCTGCATCTCGCCGTCAACCGGGAAGTCCACATCCGGGTCCGCTCGCAGCGCCGCCGCGGCCTCGCGGGGTTTGCGGGTCCCCTCGTTGTCCACAGAGCCGAAGTTCGAGTAGGTGAGTAACGCCGCCCGTGGCTCGATGTTGAACCGGCGCGCGAGTTCGGCGGTGTGTTTCGTGACCTCCGAAAGCACCGCCTGGTCCGGGTCCTGGTTCACCGTCGCGTCGGCACAGAACACGACCCGGTTTTTGAACGTCAGCATGTAGACGCCAGCGGCGTACTCCGCGTCGTCGGCGGTGCCGATGACCTCCAGCGGCGGCCGCAACGCCGACGGGTAGTGGTGGCTCAGCCCTGTCAGCAGCGCGTCCGCGTCGCCCTGCTCGACCATCGCGCTGCCGAGGTAGTTGGTGTCCCGGCGGACCAGTTCCCCAGCCTCGCTCCGGGTGATTCCCTTGCGCTGTCGGAGGTCGTACAGCCGGTCAGCGTACTGCCCGGTCTCGTCGGCGCGGGGGTCGACAATGTCCGGTGAGAAGTCAAGGCCGAGTCTGCTGGCGGTCTGCTCGATTTCGGTGCGGTTGCCAAGTAGGACGGGGTCGGCAATGCCCTGCTCCTGAATCTGGGACGCCGCCCGGACCATCTTCTCGTCGTTGCCCTCGGCGAGGGCGACGCGCTGGCGGTTGGTCTTGGCCTTGTTGAGCACGACCCGCATCATCTCGCGGGATTTGCCGAGCCGAGCCTCCAGTTGCTCGGCGTACTGCTCGGTGTCGATTTCTGTTCGGGCGACGCCCTCCTCCATGGCCGCCCTGGCGACGGCCGGCGCAACCTGGAACAGCACGCGCGGGTCGACCGGCTTGGGAATGACGTACTCCGGCCCGTACTGGAGCGGCTGGTCGCCGTACGCTTTGACCACGGCGTCGGGCACGTCCTGCCGGGCGAGATTCGCCAGCGCTTCGGCAGCCGCTCGCTTCATGTTCTCGGTGATGTGGGTCGCCCGGACGTCGAGGGCGCCCCGGAAGATAAAGGGGAAGCCGAGCACGTTGTTGACCTGGTTGGGGTAGTCCGAGCGCCCAGTCGCCATCACGACGGTGTCCTCGCGCGCGCCGCGGGCCTCCTCGTAGCCGATTTCCGGGTTGGGGTTGGCCATCGCGAACACGATGGGGTCCTTGGCCATGGACCGCACCATATCCGGGGAGACGATGCCGCCGACAGAGAGGCCGACGAACATGTCCGCGCCCTCCATCGCGTCCGCCAGGTCGCCGTCTGGGACGTCCTGGGCGAACTGCTCCTTGTACGCCGGCAGGTCGCCCGCCTCGGCGCGGGACTCCGTGATGATGCCCGTCGAGTCACACATCGTGATGTTCTCGCGGGTGGCCCCAAGTTCGAGGTAGAACTTCGCGGTGGCGATGGCCGACCCGCCGGCGCCCGAGAAGGTGAACTCCATCTCGGAGATGTCCTTGTCGAGGATGTCGGCGGCGTTGATGAGGCCGGCGCCACTGATGATGGCGGTGCCGTGCTGGTCGTCGTGGAAGACGGGGATATCCATCTCCTCGCGCAGGCGCTGTTCGATCTCGAAGCACTCCGGGGCGGAGATGTCCTCCAGGTTGATGCCGCCGAAGGTGGGCTCCATCGCCCGCACCGAGTCACAGAACGCGTCGACCTCGGTCTGGTCGAGTTCCACGTCGAACACGTCGATGTCGGCGAAGCGCTTGAACAGCACGCCCTTCCCCTCCATGACGGGTTTCGACGCCTGTGCCCCGATATCGCCGAGGCCGAGCACCGCGGTCCCGTTGGAGACGACGCCCACCAGATTCCCTTTCGCGGTGTACTCGAACGCGCGATCCGGGTCCTCGTCGATGTCGAGACACGGCGCCGCCACGCCCGGCGAGTAGGCGAGCGACAGGTCCCGCTGCGTGTTGGTCGGCTTCGTCGTCGAAATCTCGATCTTCCCCGGCGGCTCGCCCCGGTGGTACTCGCGTGCGTCGTCTTCCAGTCCCATGTGTTCGAGGTGCCGGGGCGGACGCAAAAAGCTACCTAACGGCGTCGAAATCTGCCTTCGACAATCGCCGTATATCCCGGCGCCTCCGGACGACTGCCGTGGTGACAGTCTCACCCGCTCGTCGGGGGTCACAGGGCGGGTTCAGCGGTGCGGCGTAACCAGCAAGGCGGTCAGGGTGTGAAGATACCGTGGCGCTCCACCTCCCGGTCGAACCCGACGGCCGAGACGGTCCGCGTCGGCCAGTTCGGCGTCGCCGTGAGACACTCGAACGGCTCCTCGCCCGAATCGAGGAGATACGTGTCCTCGGTCCGCACGCCGCCGATAGTCGGGTTCCACGCATAAGCCATCGGCGCCGTCACCGGCGCCGCCGCGTCGGGCGCCGCCAGCCACTCCCGACGGGCGAATCCGGTGGCACCGCCCTGCTCGCCGTTTCGCCAGGCGTCGGCGTGGCCGACCGCGTCGTAGGCGTCCTGGATTGCGGCGAACACGTCGCCAGCGTCGCCGTCCGACGTGACGGCCTGCCGGGTCGCCGCCAGCGCCGTCGCCTCGACGCGGGCGGCCTTCCCGTGACGGTCCCGGAGCCAGTCGGGCGGGTCGAACGCGACGACACGGGAGAGCGAGGCGTGCAGACCGCCGCGGGCCGTGGTGACGCTGACGACGGCGTACTCGCCCAGTTCGGCACCCCCGGCGGGCGGGGCGCGATAGGCGTCGGCCCGCTCGCTCCCCGCGACCCGGACGACCGGCGCCTCGATGGTTCCGGAGGAGAGCGTGACGCGCAGCGCCGACGCCACCTCGTGCTCCGTGTCTTCCGGGCCGAGTTCCCGGCAGACCCGCTCGACGGCGGCAGCGGTCTCCTCGCCGAGTTGGCGGTATCGCTCGACGTCGTCCTCGGTCAGTGGCTGGCGGAGGGATGCGGGGTCGATTTCGTCCATACCGGGGGCGTCGAAATCCGCCGCGGCGTCGTCGCGTGAGCGCTCGGCGACTGCGTCGGCCAGGGGCTCGTGCCAGGGGACCGTCTCGACCGCGAACGCGTCCGGGAGTTCTTCGTCGGCGATGCGCGCAGCCTCACCGGCGGGGGCGATGGCCCGCAGTGCGGACCGACCGTTGTCGGCGTCCGGAACGTAGCCGGCGGCTGCGACGCCGAGTGACGCCTCCCTGTCGACGACGTTGCTGCCGCCGGTGAGCCACGCGAACGCGTTCGGGCGGGCGAACCAGACGGCCTCGTAGCCCGTCGCCGCGAGATAGGCGTCGAGTCGCTCGACTCTGGCGCGATGGTGGACCATACCCGGGGGTGGATGGGGGCGCGACTTCAACACGACGAATGACGGACTGCGGCGATTGGTTACTGGGCAGTCGACGGTTCGTCACTCACAGACGCTCGCTACGCACTTTCCGGGCCTTCTCCACTCACAGACCCGCGCCACTCACCTAACGGAATCCACAAGTGCGCACGCGCACGAAAGCCGACGATGAGGCGTCCCAGCTACCGGCAGTTCGCGCTCGTTGCCACCGCGCTCACCGGCACGCTCGTCGCGCTGGGCGTGTACACCGCGGCGACCGGGTCCGGGCTGGCCTGCTCCCAGCAGTGGCCACTCTGTGACAACGGCCTGCTCCCCCAGACGCTCCCCAGTTTCATCGAGTGGTTCCACCGCCTCGTGGCGATGGTGACCGGCTTCGTCATCGTTGGCGTCGCGGGTGCCGCGTGGGTCGGCGATCAGTCCCGGCGGACGGCGCTGCTTGCGACGACGGCACTGGTCCTGCTTCCGCTCCAGATCTCCCTGGGTGCCGTGACGGTGACGTTGAACGGGGCGATTCCGGGCGGCTACTCCGTCCCCACACAGGCGGCCCATCTGCTGGTCGCCCTGAGCATCTTCACCGCACTGACGCTCGCGACGCTCGCAGCGATGCGGGGTCACTACCGCCGCCCGGCGGTCGAGCGGGTGCGGGTGGCGCTGATGGCGGTGCTCGTCCTGCTCCCGATTAACGCTGTGTTCGGCCGCGTGACGCCGCTGGTTGCGTACAGCCCCGGCGCACAGGCGCTGTTCGCGCTGACCGCGCTGGCAGCGTTCGCGGCCCTGCTCGCCACCATCGTCTGGCTCCCCCAGACCCACGTGACTCGCTACCGCCCGGTTCTGGGGGTCGCGCTCGGGGCGGTGTTCGTCGTGACGCTACTGGGCCGGGACCTCGTCGCCTACGGCTGGACCACCCATCTCGTGAACTGGCTGCTGTACGGTGTCGCCGTCCTCGCCGTTGCCACCGTCACATACGCCGCCCACCGGGCATCGCGAGATGGTCGTTCGGTTGTCGCCTGAGGTAGTCGTTGAGTCGTCGCCCGCGGGCGACCCACTCGCGCCCGCAACCCTCTTGCCCCATCGCCCCGACCGTTCGGCCATGCATCGGTCCCGACGAACGGTGCTCGCCGCACTCCCGACGTTGCTTGCCGGCTGTGGCCGGTCGTTCCGGGAGAACACCGTTCCCGGTGGACTGGTCATCGAGAACGAACTGGAACAGACCATGACCGTCACGGTCCGGGCCTCACTCCTGCAGCCACCGGAGACCGCACAGGGCGGGACACCGGTCACGACCCCGGAGACGCCCCCAGAGACGGTGTTCGAATCGCCGGACGAATCCGGAAGCTTCGATGTCCCGGCGAGCACGGAGAACGCCATTCCCGATTTCTTCCCCAGCGAGGGCCGGTGGGCAGTCGAGGCAGCCATCGAGGACGATGGCTTCGGGCGGACGCGCATCGAGCTTCACGCTGCCATCCCGGGACCGACCGGGGCCGACTCCGTCATCGTCACCGTCGACGAGGACGGGGTGGCCGCAGAAGCCACCACAGTCGATTGAGAAACTGCTACCGGGGTGGCCCACCGACCGAGAACCTGCCGCCGGGTGGCACTACGGCTGAGAACCTGCCGCCGGGTGGCACTACGGCCGAGAACCTGCCGCCGGAGTGGCGCTACACCGCAATCGCCCAGGCTATTGTCTGCAACGTCGCCAGCGACGCCATCGCGCCGACCGTCGGCGCCGGTGACGTTCGCCGCGTGTACTCCACGAACGCCCAGAGGAAGTGTGGGATTACCATCGCGCTGGCCACGGCGACGGGGAACGGCAGCGGGCCGCCCCAGAACACGGCGACGAGTGCGACGTAGAGGGCGAAGGCGGCGCCGTAGGCCGCCTTGAGCCGGCGACGCGGCCACCGGGTCGCGAGCGTTTGTTTGCCGACAGCGGCGTCAGCCTCCCGGTCGGGCCAGTGGGTTGCGAGCAGGTTACAGAACAGGACCACGCCAAACGGCAACACCGCCAGCACCGCGGTCATGGAGACCGACCCAGCCGTCGCCGCAGCGCCGTACAGCGGGAGCAGTACGCCACCGACGAGCGCGTTATCCACCTCGCCAAGCCCGTTCCAGGCAAAGGCTGGGCCGACCGAGTAGCCCCAGCCCAACAGGAGAATCCCAGCGAGGAGCACGAGCGCCGTCGTGCTGAGGAAGACGCCGACTGCGGCGCCCAAGAGCAACACGACGGGGACGAGTAGGCCGGTCACGACGGTGGCGTCGCGAGCGAACGACCGGGAGAGCTGACTGTTCTGGAGCGCGCCGCTCCCGCCCGAAAAGGGGGTCCCGTCAGTCAGCGCGTCGGTTTCGAAGTCAGCGTACTCGTTGATGTAGTGGACGCTGAGCGACGTAGGGAGCAGCGCAACGAACCCCAGCAGGATGGGGCCGACGGCGCCGGAAGCCCCCCGGGCCAGCGCGAGCAGCACGCCGAGTCCGTAGACCAAACAGATCATCGATAGCTGGGCGGGCCGAGACATGCGAACCAGCGCAGCCCCGACCGTCCCGAGCGGCACGGAGTTTTCAGACGACTGAACGTAAGACACAACCCTACCGTGCTGTGTACAAAGATAAATCTATCGTCCTTTTCCGGCGGTGAAACCGCAACACGCCGTCGTTCTCAGTGGAGAGAATCGCCCGTAAAAAAGACCGGTTCACAGCCCCTCTCAGACGAAGTCGGAGAGCCCGGCCTGTGAGTCGTCCTCGTCGTCTTCCTCAGCCGAGTCGGATGGTGGGTCGTCCGTCGTGGACGCGTTCTCGGCCGTGGCGGACGCAGCCGCGGCGTTCGTACCAGACGTGGGTCCGTCAGTCCCCAACCCAGCGCCGTCCGTACCCGACGTGGCGCCGTCGGTACCCGCTTGCTCCGCCGAAGTCCGTTCATCCGCGTCTTGAGGTGGGCCCGCGAACGCACCGCCGGCGTGTTCTTCGAGGGCGTCCTCGCGGAGTTCCTCGGCATCCGCGACGATACCCTCGACCTTGTTGGTGGTCTCCCCGCTGCCGGAGACGGCCGCCAGCGCCGCTTCGTCGAACTCGAAGTACGCGCTGACGGCGACGGCCAGGTCGGGGGGTTTGCAGTGATGAATCGCTGCCGACAGGAACGGGACCACCGCACGCCGGGCGGTTTCGATGCTGGTCCCTTCCGCGTCGGCGACCGTCCGGCAGATTTCGTCCATCGTCGCGTCCGAGGAGGGCCACATCTGCGGCCGGCCGCCGTACTGAGTCCACCCGCCGCGGGTCTGGTCGCGCGAGGCCGCGACACCGGCGGCGACGTTGTCCGTGACGTATCGCCAGTAGGCGTAGTTCTGGGTGGCCCGCACGCGGCCCAGCCAGCGGTCGGCGTTGGCGAGGAACTCGTAGGCCCTGACCGTCTCCGCCGGGTCGTACACCTTCATCACCTTGTCCTCGACCCAGGCCGTGAGCTCGTCGGGCGTCTCGTCGGCGTCGTAGGCGGTGTGGAGCGCGTCCTGCGGATTCGATTTCTCTTTGAGGATGGCATCGAGCACCGCAAAGATGCCGACAGTCGTGTCGCGGGCGCCGGTCACCACGTCCTCGACGGTGAGCGTCTCCCGCTCCTCCGCCGTCGCCTGCAGGTCCTTGACAGCCCCGCGCAGGTCGCCGCTGTTGGCGTCGGCGATGCGCTGGAGCGCGTCGCTCTCGTACTCGATGCCCTCTTTCCGGCAGATGTCCCGCAGCACGGGTACAATCGAGCGCGCGGAGACGTCGCGGAACTCGATGTCCCGACACGCGTTGCGGAGCCCCCGACTCATCTCGTAGAACTCGTTGGCGATGAGCACGATGGGCTGGTTCGCCTCCTTCACGAGATTGGTGACCGCCTGCGCGCCGCCGCGGTCGTAATTGCCGTGGATGTTGTCGGCCTCGTCGACGATGACGAGTTGCCGGCCAGCCCCCGCCTCGTCGCTCGCGCTGCCGCCGAGGGTCGTGTTGCGCGCCGCGCGGCCGGCAAACCGCTCGATGGCGTCGGCGGTCCGCTGGTCGGAGGCGTTGAGTTCGACCGTCTCCCAGCCCATGTCCGCGGCGAGCGCGTGGGCCGCTGAGGTCTTGCCGACGCCGGGGCTGCCGTAGAGAACCACCGCCTCCTGGTGGTCCTCCCACGTCTCGCCCCACTCCTCGAAGGCGTCGCGGGCTTTGTCGTTCCCCCGCACCTCCGAAAGGGTCGACGGGCGGTAGGATTCGGTCCAATCAGCCATTATCGGAGGGAGGGGTGGGAT